>CAZVSL010000034.1:0-22142 GCA_964629935.1 uncultured Calditrichaceae bacterium
TGCGTTTGCGCCATGATCACCTCTCTGGCGCCGGAGCCTGCTTTCTCTAGCTCAACGGGATCGAACACCGCATCCGCGCCAACTTTGGACGCCAGCTCCCGCCGTTTCTCAGAGACTTCAAATGCAACGATCTTCGAGGCGCCGGCTGCACGCGCAAGCGCTACCGCAGCAAGTCCAATAGGGCCAGCGCCAAAGACCACTACATAGCCGCCAGGCTTAAAGCCGCCGCCTCTGATGAACATCGCGTTGTAGGCGACGGATGTAGGCTCACAGAATGCAGCAGCCTGCATGGCCTTGTTCCGGTCGCCATAGCGTTCCACGATGGTATCGATCGGCCAGCAATACTTGGCATTGACGACCAGGTAATCGGCAAACGCGCCGTTGATGGTGAAGCCGATTTCCTCGAGATTGGTGCAGTGATTGGGATAGCCATTGCGACAGGGAATGCAATGGCCACACCAGATCATCTCCTCACAGGTTACGAGCGCACCTGGCTTCAAATCCGTTACATCATTGCCTGTTTCAACGACCTCGCCGGACAATTCATGCCCCAGAACAGAGGGAAATTTCGTCAAGCCGGGGTAGAGCATATAGCCATCCCCATCGGTCTCGTAGAAATGCACATCCGAGCCGCAGACGCCACAATAATTGACGCGAATGACCACATCACCAGGGCCGGGCGTCGGATCCTGCAAGGTCTCAATCTTCATTTCCGGGTTGCGCCACACACTCGAACCTGTGATGGCTTTGCCCGTGTTTTGCTCAAAAGCCGTAAGCTTATAATCCGCCCGCGGCTCCCAGCGCGCATGTAATACTAATCCTTTCATCTCGACAACTCCCTATTAAGTGAACGACTCAAAATCTGAACGATCTCATCTGTTGCTGCGCCGATGCTCTTCATATCCATCCCTGAATCAGCGTGATAATGTAACCATAAAACCCTGAAAATCCTGATTAATTAATCTACACAATTGTGATCATTTCTTAGCGGCGCGCGTCAGGAGCGTCTCTTTCGTGATCAGCTCGATCTTGACGGGAATGTACTCCGGAATCTGCTCGCCGGACAGGAGCTTGTGTGCGTATTCGACGGCCAGCCGGCCCATCTCAGATGGAAACTGCGCCACCGAGGCGTGCATGGTTCCGTCGAGAATGGCCTGTTTCGCATCCGCTACAGCATCGAAACCCATGATCACGACCTCCTCGGCTTCACCGGACGCAACCGCCGCCTCCACCGCGCCGAGCGCCATCATGTCATTGCAGGAAAACAAAGCGTCGACATCCGGATGGGATTGCAGGATGTTTTGAAACACTGTAAATCCCTGATCCCGCTCCCAATTGGCCGTCTGCGAGGTAACGACTTCGATGGCAGCCATGGTATCGACCACAGAGCGAAAGCCGCGCAAGCGCTCATCGCCGGTTTCATGTCCGGGGATACCCTCCAGAATGGCGATTTTGCCCTCACCCCCCAGGAGCCCGGCAACATGCTTTGCCGCCAATCTGCCTCCTTCGTAATTATCAGAGCCGATATAGGCCGTAATGTGACCGCCCGCCTCCTGAAGCGATTGCTGATCAACGCGTGTGTCCACCGCTATCACCGGAATGCCAGCCTGATTCGCTTTTAATATTGCGGGCACAATTTCCTTCGAGCCGCTGGGGGCTATGCAAATGACGCCCACGCGGCGTTGAATCAGATTCTCCACGATCTGCATCTGCTTCTCGACATCCACTTCGCGCTCCGGCGCCTGCACCAGCAAATCCACGCCCAGCTCATCGGCCATCTGCTGCGCTGCTTTCTCCAGATCGATAAAGAAAGGATTGTTAAGGGTCTTCAACACCAGCGCCACCGTATCGCCAGCAGCTTCCCGCTCGCCCCGCTGACAAGAAGCGAAAACGAAGACTATCATTATCATTGTGATTGCAAGCTTTCGCACTCGTACCCTCCTTCTTTCTCTTTATTCAATATCCTCACCTTACTCTATACCCCTATACCTCTATACCTTATACCTTATACCGTACCCCTAATCCTTCCGCCGCTTCAGCGCCATGTCCACCAGCACAGCCAGAATGATGACCGAGCCGATGATCGTCTGCTGCAGAAACGACGACACACCCAGTAAATTTAGACCGTTGCGCAGCACCCCCATGATCAGAGCACCGATGAGTGTACCGATGATGGTGCCCTCGCCGCCCATCAAGCTGGTCCCGCCTATCACAGTGGCAGCAATGGCGTCCAGCTCGTACATGATGCCGGCAATAGGTTGCGCAGAATTCAGGCGGGCGGTCAATATGACCGCAGCACAGGCGCTCAGCAGGCCGGCGATGCCATAAACTACGGTCTTGTAAAACTTAACATTGACACCGGAAAGTACGGAGGCCTCCTCATTGCCGCCGATGGCATAAGCATACCGTCCCAATTTCGTGCGCGTCAGGACAAAATGTGCGATGGCATAGATAACAAGCATGATAATCACCGGAGATGGCACGCTCAGAATCTCGCCCGTGGCCAGACTTCGGAAAGAATCCGGAAAGCCGGACACAGGACGGCCGCCGGTGAACATGAGAGCCGTGCCACGCGCAACGCTCATCATGCCAAGGGTTGAAATGAAGGGCGGCAATTTGCCGAAGCTAATGAGCAGCCCGTTTACCAAACCGCTGGCCAAACCAACGGACAGGCCGGCTGCGATACCGAGCGGCAGCGGCCAGCCGGACTGCAGAAAGCTCGCCATCACCACGCCTGAGAACGCCAGCACAGAGCCAACCGAAAGATCGATACCGGCGGTGAGAATGACAAAGGTCATACCAACGGCGATGATGGCATTGATCGAGGTCTGCTGCGCAATATTCAGAATATTCGATACGGTCAAAAAGTAAGGCGTCAAGGCCCAGAGAACCAGACAGAGCAGAAGCAATCCCAGCAGCGTCCCAAACTGCCGGCCATAGTGTGACAGTAATGCTCTAGTTTGCATGCGCTTCTCCGAGTGCACAACCCAGCACCGCTTCCTGAGCGGCGTTGGCAGCGTCAAATTTGCCGGCGAGGCGTCCCTGCCGCATCACCAGGATGCGGTCGCTCATGCCGAGTATTTCAGGCAGCTCCGATGAAATCATGATGATGGCAACGCCGGAAGCTGTTAATCTGTTCATGAGGCGGTAGATCTCCACTTTCGAGGCCACATCGATGCCGCGCGTCGGCTCATCGAAAATAAATATCTCAGCTTTGGTATAGAGCCATTTGCTCAGTACGACCTTCTGTTGATTGCCGCCGCTGAGAAAAGTGACTTTTTGGTCGATGCCGGGCGTCTTGATGTTGAGCTCTGAGACCAGCCGTTCCGCCGCGGTGCGTTCCTCGCTATCGTCTATGATGCCGAACGTAGAATTTCTGTCCACACACGGCAGCGCGACATTATCCTTAACGCTCAGGCAAAGGACCAATCCTTCTGATTTGCGGTCTTCGGTGAGGAATCCCATGCCGGCATCGATGGCTGTGCGCGGCGATTTTACGCTGGTGCTTTTACCATGAAGTCTGATCTCACCGCTCGTGATGCTTTCCAGGCCGAAGAGAGAGCGGGCCAGCTCCGTCCTGCCGGAGCCGAGCAGGCCAAAAATGCCGAGAATTTCGCCGCGCCTGAGTTCAAACGAGATATCGGAAAGAGCGTCTCGCAAACATAGCTTGTTCACCTGCAACACAGACTCGCCAATTTCAGCAGCTTCTTTCGGATAATGCTCGGTCAGCTCGCGATTGGCCATCAGGCGCACAAGCTCAGCCTTGTTTACTTCTGCAATATTGCGCGTGGCGATGAGCTTGCCATCACGCAGGACCGTCACACGGTCGCCGATCTCGAGCAGCTCTTCCAGTCTGTGCGAGATGTAGATGATCGATACGCCACGCTCCCGCAGCCGGGTGATGGTCGCGAACAGCTCCCGAATCTCCGCCTCCGTTAGCGAGGAGGTCGGTTCGTCCATGATCAGGATGCGGGCCTCGAGGGATAGCGCCTTCGCCACCTCCACCATTTGTTGCTGCGCCACACCCAGATTTCCAACAAAAGCTCTGGCATCGACATTGACGCTGAGACCGTCGATAAACCGCTGCGCCTCTGCATAGAGTCGGCGGCGATCAATAAGCCCGGCGAAATGCACAGGCTCACGTCCGAGAAAGATATTCTCGCCGGCGGTCAGGTATGGTATAAGATTCAGCTCCTGATAGATGGTGCTGATGCCCATTTCCTGCGCATGCTTCGGCGACCTGATCGCTACCGTTTTGCCATCGAGCTTGATTTCACCAGCGTCTTTCTGATAAGCGCCGCTGAGGATCTTCATCAAAGTGGATTTTCCTGCGCCATTCTCACCGAGTATTACGTGCACCTCACCATGGCGCAATTCCAGGTCAACATCCTCGAGGGCAACCACGCCGGGAAACGTCTTGCGGATGCCCTGCATTTTCAGTACGATCTCATCTGAGGTGGTCATCGTGTTCTCTTAATTCGCACAGCGTGTGTGAGTTCCGGTGAATGCCACCGCCCTGGTTCAATTGGAATGCAAGCATTCATGCAGCACCCGACCTTCATTGCCCGATGGAATGGCCAGCCCCAGCACATTGGCCAGAGTCGGCGCCATGTCATTCAAAGTCACCGTCTTGCTGTAACTGCCGGCCTTGAAAGCCTTCCCGAAAAAGATACAGGGTATATGGGTGTCGTATGGATAGGATGTTTCGTGGTCAGCGCCCTTGTTCTTGCTTTTCTTATAGGCTGCAGTGACATAGTAGGGCTTATTGTGCACCACCAGGTCGCCGCTACGCTGCGGATGGTATTGCCGGATCACGCGCTCCGCGGTCCGGGTGTTGGCATAAAGCCCGGACAGAAGTCGGGACCGTACAAAGACATCGCCAATACCCGGCAGCGCCAGGAGCGCATTGGCGGCGACATCTTCCACATCCTGGTCGGCGACTTCCAGGCTGTCGAGGACGGCATAGTTGAAATACAGATTGGGCTTGATGAATGCCGCCACCCAATCGCCTTCGCCGAACGTCTGATCCAGGGCCAGGTCAACCGTGTGTGGTATGATGACAGAATCCTCGCCCTCGGGAATATCGCTGGCGTCGATGCGCCCGGCGTCGAAGCCAAACTGCGAGATAAATTCCGGAATCGGGCCGCAGCCGTGGTCGGCTGTCAGGCAGATGATGGTGTGTGCCAGCCCAACTTCAGCATCCACAAAATCCAGCAAGTCTGCGAGCACGCGGTCAAGACGCAGGATTTGGTCACGCTGTTCATGGCTGTACGGCCCGAATTGATGACCGATTCTATCGGTTGCGGAAAAGCTGATGGTAAACAGGTCTGTCACCTCGTCAGCGCCCAGCTCTTCGTGCGCGATCATCGATTTGGCGAACTCGGCCAGGTGTGAATCGGCGAACGGCGTTTGCGCAAAGGCTTTGTAAAAATCTTCCCCGGGCTGTTGCAGCCCGCCAGTCAGAGGGTGCGGAAACGTTCGCCCCATTCCTTTGTAATCCAGCTCATGCGCAAAGTCGTCTGCGCGCGCAAAGGATTGATTATTCGCTTCGGTATGCACGCGATCCCAGTTTTTGCCAAAGAATTGGTCGGGAATCTTGCGCTGGTTAAACGCATCTACCCACTCCGGCAAGCTCTCCATATAGTAGGTGCTCGAGATAAACTCGCCTGTGGCGTCATCATACCAGTAGGCAGCGTCAGCTATTTTGCCGGCGGGCAGAATCGCGCCGCGGTCTTTGTACGAAACTCCGAAGACTTTGGCCCGGAAGTCGGTCGCAAGCTTAAGTTCATCGCCCACAGTTGATACGAGCAGATTGCGCGGCGAGCGGCCATCGTGGGCCGCGTGCGTACCCTGCGCCAGCAAACGCACGTCTCTGTCTTCCACACAATTCACCTCTTGCCCGAGGCTACGCGCATACCATGAGTTATCCACAACGCCGGAATACCGTCCCGATGCACCAGTCAGCATGGCGGCATGGCCCGGACCGGTTGAAGCGCGAAAATGGTCGATGTGGGCGTTGCTGAAACTTGCGCCCTGCTGCAAGAGTCGTTTGAAGCCGCCCGGCGTAAACTCGCTCTCGAATCTGGTGAGATAATCAAACCGAAACGCATCGATAGCGATAACAACCACCAATCGCGGCGCTCCGGCAGGCGCCTCAGCCGCGCTGCCGGGCCTCAACATAGCCAGACAAACGAGTATCGGAAAAACAACTGTTCGAAAGTTCATAATTAAGTCCCTGGCTTATTCTCTATTTTAAACAACAGCTCTAACCCTCCCCTAATACGATCCAAGCCGACGTTCCGCTAGCCGCAGCTCATCGCCTGCCAGATCAGCCCATGAGTAGAACTGAAATGTCTTATCATCGGACATGGCAACAAATAAACCGTGCTGGAATTTGTCGCCCAGACTCACAGAAGTGGCTTCGCAACCATCGCTGTCGATGGTAGAGACATCGATGACTTTCACGAGCTGGTGATCATGCGGGTTATCAGGCGAGCCCTCGCGCGTAAAGACACGAAATTGACTCGCATCCTGGTCGGATACGAGAATATAGCCGGTGGCGCTATCCACTTTGTAGATCGAGATACCCTCGCGATCGCTTTTGAAGCCGTCTGTGCCGAAAAGGGCCAATTCCCGGTTTGCCTCCGGCGCTTCCGGGTCAGCGTGATATTTGTGAATGCCGTAAAGTTCATCCGAGTAGTAGACATAGCCAAGCTCATCATCGACAGCCACCGCTTCGATCTCGCCCTCTCCGGCTTCGTCCACGCCGCTAAACTCACCAAATTCCCGCACCTTTTCCAGGCGCAAGCTGCCGCTGCCATCGTCATGCAATTGATACTGCCAAAGATAGGCGCCGGAAGGCCCTTCCTTACGGCTGACTATAGCGAAGATGGCGCCATCGCGTTGACGCTTGTAGAGCGCCATGCCCATCGGGCGTTGCTGACCCGTGCCGGCAAACGCCTCGAAGCCGCCATTATCGATTCTGTTGAAGTCCGGTACCGTGAATGCGTGCAGTCGCCCGCCGTCGCGGTCTGTTACCATGGCGATATCTACCTGCTTGCCGCCCAGCAGCATGCCATATTCCACGTCCACATTGTTGAGGCGCGCCATCCCTTCGTCTGAGATGCTCTTTAGAATTTCGCCATCCAGATTGAACACAAAGAGAATACCAGCTTTATCTGTGCCCAATACGAGTGATTTGCCGGGATCGGTCGGATGCAGCCAGATGGCGGGGTCATCGGAATCATCTTGTACCGGCTCTGTTACAACAACAGGTTTTATCTTTGTGGCCACCGGCGTCGGTGTGTCATCCGAGCAAGCGAAAATAAAATTAGTCAATACCACGGCCAACATCAAGCGTTGCAGTATCCTGGGAAAGTCGATGTGACGCATAAAGCCTCCTTGTGACGAGTTTGATGGTTGCGGGCTATTTGCAAGCCGGACAGGTGCATCCGGGCCAGGTGTGTTATGGCCCGGATACAACGTTGTCCCGCATACCCTGAAAAACAAAGTTACCTGGTCAAGTTGAAGCCAAACCACACCCAGGATTCATAGAACTCTCGTTGAATGGGGCGGTCCTCGTGAGTCTGGAAAAGCACCCAGGGCTCGTTGGTCAGGTTCACCCACTCCCCGAACACCGACAGCTTGTTGGTGATTCGGAAATTGGCTGACAGGTCGAATTGCAAATGTGAATCGACGAAAACATCGCTGAACGATTCGCCGACGCCGCCGCCGATATCACTGCCAAACTCTTCCACAAACTTGTCGTGAAAATTGGCGCTGAACTGGCCGGAAAAGCGACCGCGTTCATAACTGAGTGCGCCGTTCAGCACGTGTTTAGCCTGACCGGCCAGGTCTGCTTTGCGCCCCTCGGGCAAGGTCGTTTCCGAGGAGGTGATGGTATAATTGGCATAGATACCAAGCCCGTTCAACACGCCGGGCAAGAACTTTAGCTGTTGCTGATAGGCTGTCTCGAAGCCGGCCACCCAGGCTTCATCACCGTTGCCAGGCTGAACCGTATCACCGCCGATGTCGTTGCTTTGGGTGAAACGAAATATGGGATCTTGTATGGTGCGGTAAAACCCGCCGAAGGTCACGACACCGAGCGGACGAATGTAATGTTCGAACAACAAGTCCAAATTCACAGAACTAGCCGGCTCGAGCTCGGGATTACCTAGCTCCACATCTCCGTCATCCTCAATGCGAAACGGCGCCAGGTCAAAAAAGTTGGGGCGCAACATGGCAGTGGTGACAGCGTCGCGGATATTGGTGGTTGGCGTGATCTTGTATCGGGCATGAATCATAGGGAAGATTTTGTTGTAGCTGCTGCTGCCCTCTTGCGGACTGACAGTTTCGGTCTCGGGGTCGAAGGCAAAACCGGTGTTTTCCAGCTCCGTCCGCTCGAAACGGACGCCGCCCAGCAGCATCAGTTTTGGCGTGAAGTTCATCTCGGTCATGCCATAGAAAGCAAACGTCCGCTCCTGTGCGTCAAAATCCTCCACGTCTGCTTCAGCATCAATTTCCTCTTCTAATACATTCGAAAAACGTCTGACGAAATCGAGCACTTCCTGTTCGCCCGGCACCAATGACGGAAACTGATAATTTCCGGCGTTATAGCCAGAAATATCGAACGGTGCGCCAATACCCTGTCCCAGAAAGATGTCATCAGCGCCATCGATCAATTCGAAAGCACTTTCGGTAACATCCTGCTCCTTGTCCTTATGCCTGAACTTGCCGCCGATCTTGAATGCGCCCACTGATTGCCGGCCAAAAGCATAGGGAATCTCGATGTTCATGGCAGCAACATAATCGGTGTTCCGGGTGTTACTGATTGCCGGTTCTATCTCGTCGAATTCGTAGACGCCATCGATGGCGCCGGGCGTCGGATTGGTGTTGGGCTCATCCGGATTACTCAGATCAGGTGCAAACGCCACATCGCCCTGGACAAACCCGATTTCCATATCCCGCGGGGTGTCTTCTTCGGAGCGTGTGACCGTCGCATGATAATCAAACTTCATGTCGTTACGAAAGAGGTGCTCACCGCCGGCTGTGAAATTCCAGGTGCGCAAGATCTCAAAGCGATCTTTGTGCTGGTATTCCAACTCCTCATCAGCGACAAGATGGTTGAGGCGGCGACGTATCTCGATGTCTCTCATTTCGGTCCAGATACCGTTGATGTACAGGGTTGAATTCTCATTGAGGCGATAGTCCAGGATGCCCGTGAAGCCGCGCCGTTCCCGGCTAAGCGTGTAATGGCGCACTTCCAGCTCTTCCAGTTCGTCGTCAGCAAGACCCTGATCGTTAAATTCGTATGAGGACTCGAGGTCATCGGAGCCAAAAAAGCGTTTTCCCACTGTGCCGGAGGCCAGGACTCCAACTTTGCCGTCGTTAAACCTGTTGCCCCAGGTCACGGAACCTTTGCCGGAAACATCGTCGCGGATTGAGCCATAGCCCGGGGCGCCTTCCACCGTCAACATGCCGCCTTCGGGCGCTCTCTTGGTGACCATATTCACCGCACCGCCGATGGCGTCAGCATCCATATCCGGTGTGATGGCTTTCGAGACTTCGATGGATTCCAAAATTTCTGTTGGGACCGCATCCATCGCGATTTGCCGCACATCACCTTCCGGCGAAGGCATGCGCTCGCCGTTGAACGACACCGAGGTCATGGCCGGAGAACCGCCGCGAATCTGCACATACCTGCCTTCGCCCTGATCGCGAACCACGTGGATACCGGGAATGCGTTGTAATGCCTCAGGCGCTGACGCGTCCGGGAAACGTCCCATCTGGTCAGAGGCCACCACATTTCTGATGTTGGTAGCGTTCATCTGCTGATTCAACGCGCGCGCCTGGTTCTTGGCGCGCACGCCCAGCACCACAATCTCTTCGGTAATCAGCGCAGATTCTTCCAGGGCGAAATCGGCTGTGGCGCTGACGCTGCTTTCCACGGTGATGGCGCGGGTCTGTTTTTCGTATCCCAAATAGCTAACCTCAAGCGTATAAGTCCCGACCGGTACGCGTGATATGACATAGCGACCATCGATATTGGTGGAGCTGCCGAGAGAGGTTCCCTGCACAAAAACGTTGGCGCCGGGCATACCATCACCGCTGCCGGCTTCCGTTACTTTACCAACGATACGTCCAAATTGTGCCCAGGCAGGGTCGCTTGCAAGCAGGTTTAGCATCAATGATAGCGTAACAGCAACAAGGATTGAAACAGCTCTTCGTCTTTCTCCAATTTGATTGCTCTTTGACTTCATGGTGCCCTCCGTGTTTTTGGGATGGAGAATTAGGTGGTACAACACTGAGCCGAGACAAAAAGTACAGCAGTGGATTGGTAGAGAGGACAAAGCAACACCGGCCGTTCTCAGTAAGTAAAAACAGCCTTCATCTCGAACTCGCATCAAATTATGGTCTGAGACATCCCTCCTTCCAACATTGGTGATAGATGGCTGCTATCGGGTAATTCGGTAACCGCTAAAAATCTCGCGAATGATAAGGGTCAGCGCTCCCAGCAGGCTGGAGCGTTCTTTCACGGAACAGGGCAGAAACTCGACGCTATTGTTGAAGCCGAACAACAGTCGTCTTCGAACCTCCTGCTCAATCTCCTGATGCAGGATGGGCCACGCCTGTGTGATGGCGCCGCTCAGAATGATCACTTCAGGGTCGATGCCTTTGATAATATTGGAGATACCGATTCCCAGGAATCGGCCGGTTTCGCGGATAGCCTGGAGGGCGAAATCGTCACCAGCCAGGGCAAGCGCCGCAATTTCCCGCACCGCCTGAGCATAGTTTCCTTCGGGGAGATCGCGGCCGAGGCGCCGGCAATATCGCTTCACCGTCGCGGCGTTGGATGCGTAGACTTCCCAACAGCCATAATTGCCACAAACGCATTTCTCGCCGTTTGCAAAAATAGTCATGTGGCCAAACTGTCCGGCCGCGTCGGAGGCGCCCTGAAACAGTTGTTTCTCAAAAATAATGCCGGTGCCAATGCCTTCGGAAATGAAAACGATGTTGGCGTTGTTGCTGATGGCCGTGCCAAACCATTGCTCCGCCAGAGCCGATGAGTTGGCTTCATTCTCAACCAGAATACTTTGCGAACGCAAGCGGGGAAAATTCTCCCGCACAATCGCCCTTGTATCGACATGCTGCCACTCGAGGTCCGGCGCGAAGATCACCTCGCCGCTGGCAGTGTCCACGATACCGGGGACACTGATGCCCAGGCTCTGAATTTGCGCATGCACCTCTGTTTGCAACCGCAACAGCTCTCTGACCGCCTGGCGGATCAAGATTTGCGGATTCCTGTCCCGGACCGGCAGAATTTTCTTTGCTGTAATGTTTGCGTCCAAATCACCGATGGCGACATAGGTCGCTTCGGGGTCAAAGTCGATGGCGCCGATATTGAACTCGTGGCTATTGAGGTTAAGCAAAATCGGGCGTCTGCCGCCGGAGGATTCGCCGCTGGTTGTTTCGTGCACAAAATTCTCATCAATTAGTTCTGAGACGATGCGCGTTACAGTGCTCTTGTTAAGGTTGCTGATTTCCGACAGCGCTACCCGCGATATGGGCTGGCGTTGTCGGATCAGGTTAAGGATGTTGGCCCGGTTAACGTGTCGAATAATTCTTTGGTTGCCGCCGATGAGCACGGCGTCTTCTTTATTTCTTTTCATCGAAACTTTGTTTGTTTCAGAAAGCAACTAAGAAATCTTAAGAAAAACCGACAGGAAACCGTCGGCAGGGAAGCGAAAAGTCAGGAAATGTTAATTGGCCGCAATATACGGCACTCTCCGGTGAAATGTCAAGCTTTTTTTGTAAAGACGGATATGGCGCGAAACCGGAGTTACTTTTTAAATTATTGAAACACTGCCAGTTACAAGTAAATTCAACTCTGCTTTGAGTCGAAAGAATAACTGCACTGCAATAGCAGACTTGAAGCGACCAATACAACCCAATCTACTCCAGCGCCGAATCCTGAGCAAAAAAGAAGTGATTACCAATACAGAAAAAGTACAGGAACAGGTCACCAGAATCGTCGACAACGAAGCGCCGCTCAACGGTTCTGCGCTAACGGTCGGAATTCTCTCCGAAAGAAATGGCGCGGCGGTCTCTTCCCTGTTGACCGGGCTGCAACGGCATTCGAGTTATCTCAGAAGGCTGCATCTCACACAAAGCTTAACCCACGCCAACTTCATCATTCTGCACATCCTGAATGAAGACTGGGGCTGGAAGGCGCTGCACGCTATCAGAAGACGCACGAATCACTTTCTCAAACCCATCCTGCTCCTGCATGAACAGGAAGCCGGTCACCTGAACCGCGTTGTGGATGCAGCCATACCGTGGCCGCCATCTCAAACACTGCTGACTGAGGCGCTACAAAACCAGTTTGCAAAGATCCAGGAACGAATTGCCTCCCTGCCCCCCATGCCCGAATCCGTTGGCGTCTCGGGGGCCAGGCGTATTCAACTCTTGCGCTATCTTTATGTCCGGTCGGAATGCGCGTTCGAACCGGTGCTGGATATGGGCGCCAGAGCCGGCTACACTTATCCCATCGTTCGCATGCTTTTTAGCAGCGCGCCCGGAGTCGAGCTGGAGCAACTCGAGCAGTTGCACGATTCACAACTGCTCACCACCCAACTCGTGGACCGGGTTAATGTCTGTCCGGAATGTCAGCACAGCCATCTCAATTTTCGCGAGCTCTGCCCATCTTGCAACGCACTCGACATCAGCGAAGAAGCGACCATCCATCATTTCCGCTGTTCGTACGTCGGTCGTGAGTCTGAGTTTGGCCGCGACAGCCAGCTCATCTGCCCAAAATGTCAATACGAGCTCAGGCACATTGGCGTGGACTATGATAAACCGGCCGAGATCATCTGGTGCAACGATTGCGGGCATAACTTCTCTGATCCCAGGCTTTCCTGTTTTTGTCTGGCATGTGCCGCCACCTTTGCTCCCGAAGATGCCGTTGTCAAAGGTATCAACATTTATGCCTTATCGCAGGAAGGCCATCACGCCGCCCTTGAGGGCGCAATCCCGGGTCACGGTTTGATCAGCATCCTGAAAAAGGAGTTGGGTTTTTATAAGAACGAAGTCTTTATCGACTATCTTCGTGTGGAGATAGCCAGATGTCGCCGCTACCGGGTACCATCGACTTTGTCGAAGTTCGATTTGAAGGCTGTGCATGAAAGTCTCGATGGCAGCATAAGCATTCAGTCGCGGCAATTTCGCAAAACCTTCGCCGAGGTATTGCGCCAAACCTATCGCAAGACGGACTTGCTCACTGATTTGCCGAACGGCGATATTCTGATCATCTTCGCGAATACAACCCCTGAGCAAACCAAAATCGCCTACAGACGGCTGGCGGAAGGTTTGCAAAAAGCATTTGGCGTGCACATCAAGCTGAGATTCAGCCTGTACGATTTGCTCAAAGTGAGTTCACCCGAGGCTTTGATAGAGAGACTGCGGAATGGCCAACCCGGTTATTGAGATTTGGGACTATCTGCTCAGCCTGCAGCCTGCAGCAATGGTGCGGCTATTCTGGCTTTTCGTGTTGTTCGACCTGCCCAGATTTGTACTGACAGACGTCGCAATACTGATAACTGAAATGACACAGCGGCTGAAACCGCGCAAGAAGAGTCCTTTCCGCCTCAAACTAAAAGAGCATCCGCCGCTGGTTTCGATCATCATTCCGGCATTGAATGAACAAGATACCATAGCCTGGACCATTCGTTCGCTGCACGAGCAAACCTATAAGAATCTGGAAATCATCATTGTTGATGACGGCTCGGATGACCGGACAGACAAGATCTGCCGGCAAATGGTCACGGCCTTCAGTGACATTCGTTATTTGCGGTTTTCTGAGCGCGCCGGCAAATCAGCCGTATTGAACTATGGTCTGCACTTTGCCCATGGTGAATTTGTGGTCTTTGTCGACGCCGACACAACCTTCGATCGCGATGCCATCCTCGAGATAATTTCGTCATTCGAAGACGTACGCGTGGGAGGCGTCGCCGGCAACCTGAGTGTGCGCAATGGCGACGCCAACATTTTGACGGCGCTGCAAAAAATCGAGTACCTGTTTACGATTTCCATGGGGAGAAGGGTGCGTTCCTGGCTGGGCACGCTGCCGATTATTTCGGGCGCATTCGGTGCGTTCCGGCGTGAGCTCATCGCACTGCACCGCCTTGGCGGTCATGAACCCGGGCCCGGAAATGATTCCGACCTGGCCATCCGCATACGCAAGAAAGGCTACAAAATCAAATTTCAGCCGCGGGCACTCTGCCTGACCAACGCCCCGGTCAAGATGTACAATCTGCTCAAACAACGCTCGCGCTGGGACAGAAATATGATCAAGAATCGGGTGCGTAAACACCGCGACGTGTTCAATCCATTTTCCAAAGGTTTTCGCTTGCGGGAAGTCATCACCTTTCTCGACTCTCTGTTCTTTCACGTGGTGCTCGCTGCCATTACCGTTTTCTACCTGAGCGATATTGCCATCAATTATCCGGAATTCTTCGCGCCAATTCTGGCAATCAACTTCATCTTGTATTTCGCCTCAGAGTTTTTGGAACTCGTGATCATACTCATCCTGGACCGGCGTTTGAAAGAATTTCCGAAATTACTGCTCTATCTGCCTCTGATAAATCCGTACAAAATTTTTCTGAAGTTTGTGCGGCTGAAAGCCTATTTACAAGAACTGTTTCTGCGTGAATCCAATCGCGACCCATTTGCACCCATCAAAGTCCGACAAAGGTATATCCAATGGTAGGGCGAAGCTTAATCCAAACCGGCGTGGTTATTTGCTTGTTGACAGGAGCACGAATCGGTGTGCAGGCCCAGGAGCGCCAATTAAAATACCATCAGCTCGAGCAGTCCGTGTTGCAGCATCCGGAAACTGCTGCTGTCGTTCTGCACAAACGTCAGGCGCTGCAATACCGCCGGGCTGCGGCGCAATGGGATTATTTGCCCGAATTGAGCGCAACCTATCGCTACAGAAGCGATGCTATCGATATCAGCGACGAAGCCTTTCACGCCAACACCGCGTTGTCTGTCAGGCTCAGTCAGGACCTTATCGGCCTGTGGCAGGTAAGACGCGGTCGCCTCCGGGAGCTCGACGCAGAACTCGAACTCACCGATGTTGAGCTGCACGACACGCGAAGCCGGGCGCTGCTCGAATTCCGCAAAGACTATCTCGACCTGCTGAGCAGTCGGGCATACGTCCTGCACTGCCGCAAACTGGCTGATATTTATCTCTCTTTGATGGCGATCCAAAAAACACGTTATCAGAACCAGGAAGCTTTGCAGGACAGTTACCTGGATGTGGAGAAGCAATATCTGCACTACGATATGCTGCTGACCTACTACCAGCGTCGGCTCAACACCCAGAAGGCGCTGCTAGCGGAGTCGTTTGCTCTGCCCGCCGCCAGCATCCGTTGGAACGAAATCACGCTGTCACACCCGGCTCTGGATGAGACGCGCCTGATACAACTTGCGCAAGCCAACAGCTATCGCGCGCGCGCCAGTCTGGTCCAGGCAAATGTCGCCTCTGGTCAGGCGGCTGCCGCCCGATTTCAAGACCTGCGCCTGGCGCCCTATATCGGATGGAACTATCGCGGCCAGGGCAGTTTTGCGGCCGGCAACAGAACCGGCGCGGAATTCGGAGTCAGATTTTCCATGCCGTTGACTTATCCTTTTTTGTCGGCGCGCAAGCAACAACATTATTTGGCACGCGCGAACGGTTGGAAGCAGGAGGCGCAAGCGGAGCGTCTGCGTTTGAAAGAACAGGTGACTTTGCTCTACGACCGTTATCTGCTGCGGACTGCACAGCTAAAAGACGAGCAGAAAGGGATCGCATGGCGTCAGGAAAAGCTGCGCATTCAAAAAACCAATCATGCGCGAATATCTGACGGCAACGGTTTTGAGCGCGCCGGCGTGCTGCTCGAAGAGGCGGAAGTGGTCAAGAGTCAGCTTGCATACCAGTTGAGCTTGTATGAACGAGACCGTGCTTTTTACGATTTGCTCTATGCCGCCGGCGTGTTGTGGCCGGACGACCTGCCTGTTGTTGTGACCACTCAGGGCAGCCCAAGCCGCGGCCGGAAAATGGCGATTTGGCTTTGGAACACCGCCGCCGTGTTAGACGACGCTGACAGGCAGGAATTTCTGACTTTCTGCAAAGTCACCGGAATCAACCAGGTTTTCCTCGCCGTCAACCATGAGCTGACATCCGATGGCAAGCAATTGCGGCTGAGAGAGCTGGTCACGCAACTGCACCGACATGGCGTTGCCGTATCCGCCCTGTTCGGCACGCCGGAGTGGGTCTTTCGGCGCAATCACGCTAATCTGTTGCGCCGTATCGAGTTTATAAGAAAGTACAATGCCGGCGCAGAGCCGGAAGCGCGATTCGATGCCATCCATCTTGATATCGAGCCTCACGCTCTCGAAGTTTGGCAAAGTCAGCGTCTGCGGTTGCTGCGCAAACTGGCAGAGACGCTGGCCCTGGTGCGGGCTCAGGCGCCACCCGACCTGCCGCTGGAGGTCGATCTGCCAACATTCTACCACAAGATCGATACGACAGCACTGGCTCAGATAATACGTGCGGCTGACCTGGTGACAATCATGGCATACGAACGGTCCGATGCAGCCAGCCTGCTCAAGAGCATCGATGCCATCGTCGCTGCAACCACCGCACAGAACAAGCCATTCATCATAGGCCTGAACCTCATAGACTTTGCAGGCGAAAGCAGCTTACATGACTTGATGCGAAACATCGGCCTGGTCCTGGCGAGCCGGGCCAATTTTAAAGGGTTTGCAGTGCACGACTATCACAGATATCATAAGATTGCCGGACGATAAAGCATGCGGTCTAAGCGAATACGAAACCGGGGCCAGTCGTTCATGCGGCGGGCTGAACCAACCTCAAAGAAAAACGTGCCGTGGGGCAAGTATCTGTACTTGACTATTTTAGCCGGCCTTATCATCAGGGCCTCGCTCTGGATTTTCGAATGGGCCTACTACATTGAAGGCACAGGATTCCTCGAAGCAGAAGTGATGTTCGTGGATGCCAGCCATGCTGGCAGGATTCAGGAGATTGCCTGCAGCATGAATGACATGGTAAGGCCGGGCCAGGCGCTTGTCCTGCTTCGCGACGAAAGCCCGATTGCGGACAGTGACGCAAGAATTCCTGCGGCTTATTTCACCACAGAGCGGCGCATTGTCGAGGTGAGCAGCGATATTGCTATCCTCAAGCAGAAAGCGGACAGGGCAAAAAAGGAATTGCTCAGGCTGCGCGCCGAGCATAGCCGCGCCAAACATTTGCTGACATTGCACACCATCACCCGCGCGCAACTCGAAGCAATCGAGAAACAGGTCTATGAAGCAGAGTTTGACCTCGATGATGCACGTACAGAGATCAAGGCCTATCAGGAGGCGTTGGCCAGCTATCGCAGACAAATGCAAGCCATGCAAAGACAGCAACTCGAAGCAGAATTGGTGCGTGAAACGACTGCTTTAACCTCCGCCAGCAACGGTGTGGTTTCTGCGATTTACAAGCAGCGCGGCGAAGTGGTCACGAAGGGCGAGTCTATTCTGAAAATCGTGAACAAGGATAGAATTCTAATCAAAGCGTATTTTTCCGGTGAATACGAAACTGCCCTGTCTGAGGGAGACAGAGCCAAGATCAGATTTGCAAACGGCGACACTGAAACAGGGGTGATTGAGAAAATATATCTCACGACCCATCCACAACCGATTGAAATAAAGCACCGATTTGGCAAAACCCAAAGATTCCTCATCGTTGAGATCATGCCCGAGCATGAGAGCACCTGGCAGCGCATTTTGGAAACGCAGGCCGAGGTATTCATAAAACGCAAATGGTTTTAAGAGTGAAGACTGAATCAACTGAAAGAGAGGCTTAGCAATGCGTTTAATTCGATCATTTATCTTGATTGCCCTGTTCATGACGATTGCCTGGATGATCAGTTGCAGCCCGCAAAGCATGTCCCCGAACGAATCAGACCGACTGATGATTGAAAATGATGCAACCGTTCTCAACCAGCGTATCGCTTACTTTGATGACACTGAGATTCCGCTTGAACGCAATTTGCCGGTCATCGAAAGTGGAGAAAATTCTCCGCACCGCGCCTCACTCGACCAATCATCTGAAAAATTCAAATTGATGCTGCGTGCAGAAGCGCCGCCTCCGCTCGTCGATGGTCAGGTCGTGCATGCGAGTCACGTGACCTTCGACAACCTGCGCGCATACGTGTCGTATAGTACGCCACACAAAATCTATCGTGGCGCCGTGGAAATCTATGACATATTCCAGATACGTAGACCACGGCTGCGTTCACAGGCGCTGTTCTTTGACACTGATGTGACCATAGCGCGGCAGGATGAAGGCCGCCTGTTCCTGGGAGGCGCCACCGACAGCGACAACAACGCTGACTTTGAAAGTCCTGCTTGCTATGAGGTCATCCACCTGCGCACCGGCCACATAACGAAAAACACAACGCGGCGCGACCTGCCAAGCTTCAATGCCAATGACATTGCCTGCTTCGACCAATCCATATATCTCACCGGCGGCACAACCGACGGCTATCTGGCTGTATTTCCGGAACATACCACGGAACCTTCGGCCATCATAAGCATACCCGGAGCCAAAGCGGTTGGTCGCAACAGCAACTATGTTATCGTTCTTGAAGGAACCGGTACGCGTCTGCATCTGTACGCCAGGCACACTTTGACTCCGGTGAAGTCGCTGGAACTCGGATGTGAAAACCAGTTCCAGGGCAAAGCGGAAATCGAAGTCGTTGGCGACGTGGTGTATGTCTCCGCCGGAACATGCGGTTTGCTGGCGGTGGATCTGAATACAGAAGGAGTGACCACAGCCATGCCGGCCCCAACGGACGGTGTAACAAACGGCGTCTCTGTTTCTGACGACCTGGTCTTTCTTGCAAACGGCAGCGACGGCATGTTAGTCGCTCAGATCACAGAGGCCGGGCTGCAAACGTTGGGCGCAGCACGCTTCGAGGGCTCCACAAATTTCGTGGCCGCGAACGGCAACGTGGTCTTCGTCGCCAACGGTACAGGAGGGCTAAAAATTTTGGAGATAGTGAAATAAGCGGGGAGTCTTCGTTAGCCAGGTTAAGCGATTCCTGCAGAACCGGCAAATCTTACCACGCCATGGCCGGCACATCCCAGCCGCGCGTTAACACGTCGCTCATGGTGATGATCAGCAGAATCGCAAGGAACAGAACGCCGCTGATGACAAACGCCCACGTTAGCTTGCTCGAGTACTTTACGTGCATGAAGAACAAGACCACCAGCGTCGCCTTGGTCGTGGCAATAGCCAGCGCCACGATATCATTAAGCGCGCCAAGATCGAGGAACGCAACCCATACTGTCGCCGCAGTCAAAACCATCAGCGCCAGAAAAATCATGATATAGACGCGGATTGGAATGGTATGTTGTGCCATCAATGTCTCCCTATGAGATAGAGCAGTGGAAACAAGTAGATCCATACGATGTCAACGAAGTGCCAGTACAGGCCAAACATTTCAACCGGCGTATTGTACTCAGCGGTATAGCGACCTTTGGCGGCCTGAGCGATGAGCCAGAGCAGAATGCCGACGCCCACAATCATGTGCAGCGCATGCATGCCGGTCATAACAAAATAGAATGAAAAGAAGATACGCACCTGGTCGGCAAACGGACCCTCGTAAGCAAACATGGTTCCCGGGATCAAGCCATCATGCCACTTATGCGAATACTCCACGACCTTGATGCCGAGAAACACCGATCCCAGCACCAATGTCAGAATCATGAAGAGTATGATGCCTTTTTTGTTGCCTTTATGACCGTGATACACTGCCAGCGCCATGGTCAAACTACTGCCGATCAGCACAGCCGTGTTCACCGAACCAAGGAAAATATCCAGCTTGGCGCTGCCGAGCAGAAAGGCCTCGGGATACATGCTGCGGTAAACCAGGTATCCGCAAAACAGCCCGCCGAAGAATAGAATCTCCTGCACCAGGAAGGCCCACATTCCCAGGCTCGAGGCTTCGAACTGCTGATCGAGATCTTCGAAATGATGTTGTAGCGCGGGGTTCTCCGTAGCCATCTACTTAATCCAAATCTTGGGTTCGTATTCGTACGCTTCTTCCGTAACTGTGGGGATATGTTCAAAGTTATGTGTCGTTGGTGGTGACGCTGCCTGCTCCCATTCCAGTCCTTTTGCGTTCCAGGGATTTTTGCTGGTCTTGTGGCCGTACCGTAAAGACCAGAGAAAATACACGAGCGGTATCAAATACCCGACGCCAAGGATGGTCGCTCCGGCCGTCGATAGCACGTTCCAAATCTGAAATTCCTCCGGGTAGACATGATAGCGACGCGGCATACCGAGGTAACCGACGATGAACTGCGGGAAGAACGTCAGATTGAAGCCTACAAAAATCACCAGCGCTGAAAACCGCGCCCAGCCCTCGGGGTAAAGCCGGCCGAACATCTTCGGCCACCAGAAGTGCAATGCCGCCATATAACCCATAATGGCGCCGCCCACCATGATGTAATGAAAATGCGCAACCACAAAATACGTGTCATGCACATGCACGTCCACGGCCAGCGTCGCCAGGAACACGCCGGTCAACCCGCCGATGGTAAACAAACCGATAAAACCGATGGCATAGAGCATAGGCGCATCATAGGACACTGAACCTTTGTACAGCGTCGCAGTCCAGTTGAACACTTTGATCGCGGATGGAATCGCCACCAGAAAAGTCAGCACGGAAAAGACCAGGCTTGCATAAGTTGACTGGCCGCTGGTATACATGTGGTGGCCCCAGACCAGAAAACCCAGAACAGCGATGGCGAGACTGGAAAAAGCAATAAAACTGTAGCCAAAGATTTTCTTCTTGGCAAAACAGGTGATGACCTCGCTAATGACGCCCATAGAAGGCAGGATCATAATATAGACCGCAGGATGCGAATAGAACCAGAAAAGATGCTGAAACAACAGTGGATCGCCGCCGAGCGCCGGATCAAAAATACCGATCTTGAAGAACCGCTCCAGCGCCACCAACAACAATGTGATGGCGACCACCGGCGTGCCCAGAATCTGGATGATGCTGGTGGCGTAGTGCGCCCAGACAAACAAAGGCAGCCGGAACCACGTCAGGCCCGGCGCCCGCATCTTATGGATGGTAACGATGAAATTCAGCCCGGTCAGGATGGATGAAAACCCGGCGATAAAGGCGCCCAGCGCAGCCAGGATGACATTGCTGTTGGCATAAGTACTGCTATAAGGCGTATAAAACGTCCAGCCGGTATCCACGCCGCCGAACAGGATAGCACAAACTCCCAGCAAGCCGCCGGCAGAATACAGATACCAGCTCAGCAAATTCAGACGCGGGAAGGCCAAATCCCTGGCGCCGATCATAAGCGGAATCAAAAAATTGCCAAACACCGCCGGAATCGACGGGATCAGGAAAAAGAAAATCATGACCAGGCCGTGCATGGTAAACATCTTGTTGTAGGTTTCAGCCTGCATCAAATCGCCGTGCGGCGTCAGCAATTCCAGCCGTATCAACACCGCAAACAGACCGCCAACAAAAAAGAAAAGCGTGATGGAAATCAAATACAGAATGGCAATACGCTTGTGGTCGACGGTCAGCAGCCAGGACTTCGCGCTGAAGCCGGCATTGATATAGTTGTGCTTGCCGTTGGTTTCGTCAGCCAGTTGATCTTTGCGAGGAGAAAAAACAGAAGTGCCCATGCTTAATTGCTCCCACCATTTGCAAGGGATTTGATGTATGCCGTTATTTGCAGCAGACCCACTTCGCTGATCTGTCCTTTAAACGTGGGCATAACCGGCTTGTAACCGGCAGCGATTTTCTTGTTGGGGTTGAGGATCGACTCACGAATGTATTCCTCATCAACCATGACAGTCTCACCGCTTTTCAATTGCACCGGCTTGCCAAAAACACCAACAAGGGACGGGCCGCGGGCGTTGGGTTTATCGGTATGGCAGGTGTGGCAGGCGAGCTGCTGAAACTTTTTCTCGCCCACAACCTCAAGCGGCTCGTTGCCCTCTGCACCGCTTAGCCAGTTTTGATAATCGGCCGGCTCCATCACCACAATGCGTCCCCCCATCT
>CAZVSL010000035.1:0-3966 GCA_964629935.1 uncultured Calditrichaceae bacterium
CTGTCGTGGCGTATATACAAATCCGCCTGCACCGGATTAGATTCGAGGAAAGCGGCCGGGCTCATGAACAAGGCAAAGTCGTGCGTCGCACAACCGCCGCTATACGACACACTCACCGTCAAGGTGTCGCCGGAGATGCGCGCTTCGTTCAAGTTAAACGGGTCGAGTTGAATATCCGCGGGTGGCTGCTCGGTGATCATGACCCCGGCAACGCAGTCGCTGTCCGGCTCGCACGTCACCGAAAACGGCAATGAGATGCCAACAGGGTCGGCGGTATCATCGAAATTGAGATGAGGCGTCACGCTGGCCGTGTAGTTTCCGGCAGGCAGCGGTGCGTGGTGTTGCAGCGTCAACCAATCGAACACCAGCGCCGTGCTATCCCCCGGCGCAAGCGTGTCGACCACGACAATGGCCGGATAATCCATGCCGTCATCGGAGGTTCCAAACACGAGTGAATTCTTTAACACGCTAACTGTGGCAATCGGTCCCAGGTGCGGAATCTCGAACCGCGGGGCGCCATCACTTATGTTCTCTACCACGTACCGAAGTCTGACGTCCTCCCCAATCCGAAACTCGCTGCGTTGCACATTGTTCGTATCCAGCACCGAGAAGGAGAAGCGCAAATCATTCGTCGTGAAGTCGCCGTTGCCGCCCGGCAAGATCGGAAGCAACGTTCTGTCACATGCGCCGAAGAGCAGCAATGCGAGGATCGTCAAAAGGTGTGTCATTTTCATTTTGTGCCTTCCTGAAGTTTTCGTTATCTCTAGCATTTCAGAACAGTCTCTATCACGACCACCTGAAGATTAAGCTTCATTCCTGACCCGGGTCGACTATCTTGCCGATAAACAGGATCGTATCTGCCACCAGATCGTGAATGGCAAAAATGAACGGCCGGTCCACACGAAAGGAAACGATTTTTGGCGCCGAGGTTATTTCGACGCCAACGGATGTGACGGCCGCTGCTTCGGTGCCCTCCTCGTTCACCTCAACGAAGGTCTTGTGCCGGACCTCATTGATATAAGCATCGTCCCGTTCCACCAGCAACCGGTTGAAATCGGCAACGCCGGGTGCGAAGGCAATTTCCATACCCAGGGCTTTCAGAATCTTCTTGAGCTCTACTTTATATGCCATTTTGAAGCGCGGCAGCGCAAGTTCAACCTCGTATTCTTCTGAGGCAACCCTCCAATTCTGCCAGAGCTCCGGGGACAGCTCGCTTGCCAGCGAGTCCAGATTAGCATGCTCGCGCGGCAAGACGATGGTCATAGCGAAAAGTTCGTTGCCGTAAGGTATGGTGAGAACCTGCACGTGTTCATCCCCAAAATAGCGCAAATCCGTGGTCAGGTGCATGGTTGGAACCAATTTCATACCAGCCGGCGCCTGGAAAATGTCATCATCTGTCAACTCCGGATCGAACTCGATAGTCCAGGGCGCCTTGAAATAGATGGCGTTGATGAGAAACATGACAGCTTCAGCACTGATCTTATCGAGAATAGTCTCGATTTTACCGTTGGTCTTGTCTTTCACCCAACTGTTGATGATATCGACGGAGCTGGGATCAGCAAAATCGAGGCCAGCGATCTCGGCATCAAAATAGCGCTGACTCAGCTCTTTGAACTCCTGTTCAACGGTATAGGTGTCATGATACCAGATGGAGTTGGCAATTTCAAATCTTACCTTTGGATCTAGCTGTGTCAGCAGATCGATCAGGCTGTGGTAGGTTTGATTGATCTGCTGCTCAGTGAAACCGTGAAACTCGAGCGTGTTGGCCATCTCCTGATACGTCTGTCCTTCGGCTCCGTTCATGGTCATGCCCAGCGCCATGGAGACGCTCAGCGGTGAGATGAACACATTTTCATCCGCCGCCGTCTGATTGATCTCAGCAAAAAGTTTAAAGCCAAACGCGTTGTCAGATTCAATTAGCTTCTTCTCGAGGGCCGTTGGTTCGCGCACAACCGGTGTGGCCGGATTCTCATCGCCACACGCAGTCACGAGCGCCAACATGGAAACGAGAGCTATAAACATAAGCAGGTTTTGTTTCATTGCAATGACTCCCTTACTAAGTTAAATCTGAATCGAGCGATTCTCTTGTGCGGGGTGGTTCGGTGTTCAAGCTTCAGCTTGCCCGGGCGGCGGGAATTGCACGCTAAAGCGTGAACACCCTTCGCACAACCCATTGGTGAAGATTTCCTTGCATGAATCGCTCAATTTGGGTTAAAATTATCCACGCTGACAAAATATATAAAACACCTCAAAAGATAACAGGATTCTCGATTGAATTGCCGCTCCAAATTACGTAAAGCGAATCTGTCTCGCTCAGGCCATAGCCAACCGCGACCGGAAAGGCGGCCGAGCCAAAGCAACCCATACAGAAGTCGACAGCGGTTTTGCCTGCTTCGCCGGGGATGAAATCGACATGCCAAATCCAATCCGGGCGCAAAGGCAGCTCAAAACTGCCGGTGGCCACGCTGGCATTATCATCCGCAATTTGGAAGACAACCTGTAACGTACCGGATTTGGAGGTTGCGATCTCTGAAGTTCTGGCAAAGTCGCCGGAGTCGGCTACCGGTTTGAAGTCATCGCTCGTAAGCTGGATAATACGGCTACCGTCAGTTGCGACCATAGCGAGCATCTGGCGATCGAGCTGAGCATAATCTCGGAAGGAAAACCGGATGCGCGCTTCATCTGAGCTGCAGGAGCATTGCAGCAACAGGGCAAGAATCGCAATAGGGACTGACTTTTGCATATTACTTCTCGCGATTTCGACTACTCGGTTTCCAACAGGCGCAAGTTCTGCGTTGTATAACCAATTTCCTCATCTGCGATACGCACGTCATAGTCGATGTAGATGTCGTTGGGGTAACCGTAGGTCTCGTCGTATGTCACACGCA
Organism: uncultured Calditrichaceae bacterium; assembly: GCA_964629935.1. Lineage (GTDB taxonomy): Bacteria > Zhuqueibacterota > Zhuqueibacteria > Oceanimicrobiales > Oceanimicrobiaceae > CAZVSL01. Next base: position 2,889 of record CAZVSL010000035.1, read on the forward strand.
GCATTGCCACGCTGTCAGGGTTCGTGTTTTCGACCAACTCTACCAGCTCGTTAATGGTTTTGAACATCTGCAGGTGGATATCTTGCGGCGCTTCGCCATCGACCAGGACGACCTCATCTTCTACCACTGTGAGCGTATGAAATTCATTATGCGGCGGCGGACAGAAACAGCTTACGCGCTGTTCGACTTCGTAGCTAAGCTTCTGCCACTCCAGGCTGCCGTTCCCTCCGATTCCCGTCAAGTTGCGCTCACAGGCGTTGAAAACGATTGTGAGGCAAAGTAACATCAGGATGACTACTTTGGATCTCATCTTTTCCTCAATTCTGTTTGTGTTTATTTTTCGCCAAGCTATGTCTGGCTTAAGTCTTGCGAAGCTAACACATTATCTTGGTATTAGATGTTTGCGCCTGGGCATTACCTGGACTTAAGCAATTGGCAGAGTCTCCGGAACCTTGCGAAGGTTCAAAACCTTCGCAAGGTTGTTACAACTACAACTATTTGAGCAAAGTCATCTTTTGTACCTGGACCGCATGCTGACCCGCTTGCAGCACATAGAAATAAACTCCACTGGTTACCGGCCGGCCGTTACGGTCCCGTCCATCCCAGATAATGTGATGCGCTCCCGCCGGCATCACTTCGTCGCTTAGCTCACGTACTTTGCGGCCAAGCAGATTATAGATAGTCACTTTGACCTGCATCTCCTCAGGTAGACTAAACCTGATGCGCGTTTCGGGATTAAACGGATTCGGATAGTTGCCGTACAGCACCAGATCACGCGGCAGCGCCGCTTCATCAGAATCCGACACATCGGTCGGCGATACCGGCGCCAGGGTAAAATCGATTTCAAGATTGCCGCCGCCGATGTCGAGCAGGGACGCACCTGCGCCGCTTGTGGCGCCATCGTGAAATGTACTCCTATAACCGGGGCGGCTGGCACGCAACCGGTAGCGTCCCGGTGTCAGAGCAGAAATGTCGTATCTGCCGTCTGCGCCAGTCCTACCAAACGCCACAGGCTGATCGTCTTCGTTCAGAACATGAATCATCGCATTGGTCAGCGGTCGACTTTCTGCATCGCTCA
>CAZVSL010000035.1:3976-22124 GCA_964629935.1 uncultured Calditrichaceae bacterium
GTCCTGTAACCAGGGCGCCATGCGACCGCGGCGTGTCATGCGGGCCTCCCAGCCGGAATACCGGCCCGGCCATCAAACTGAAATCGATTCCGCCCGTGAGATTCTCGCCATCGACGGGGACTGCTGTGGCTTCTGCCGGATCGAAGACGCTGTCGTAGTATTCGCCGATGTAGCCGGGCGCAAATCCCATGACATAGTACTCACCCGTGGGCAGTCCCGACAACTCGTAGCGTCCGTCCGCATCGATGACGGCAGTATAGAACATCTCCGATTCCGGGTAGCTCAACACGCCGGCAGTTGGCCTGGCGGTGACGACCGCAATCTCGAGCAAACCATCGTGATGCTCATCGTACACCTGACCGCTTATGATTCCCGGGCCGTCGTCCCGACGCACGAGGCTGAAATCCACCTCGCTGGTTTCTCCGCCGATGACGATTACCGAAATCGCGTTTTCCGCACTAACAGCGTCTTCGAAATATTCGAATGAACCATTGGCGTACACGGCAACAATATATTCTCCATCCGGCAGACCATTCAGTTGATAATGGCCATTTTCATCTGTAATCGCATAAAAAGGATACGGTGCAAACGGCGCTGCAAGCATACGATGATAAAGGGGAGTGATCTCAATATATGCACGAGCCGCTGGCTCGCCGCTTTCTTCATAAACCACGGTCCCGGCGATGTCGCCAAAATATGGCCTGAGGGTCAGATCGAAATCTATATCTGTTAGCGTGTCGTTATCTGCAATATCAAGCACAGTTGCGGCATCGCGGCTGTCGACATGGTCATACCATTGGTGCGCCAGGCTGTCGTGTTGCCAGTACTGCGCCTGCGCCACATACTCTCCGGCAGGCAAACCGCGAATGCTGTAGAAGCCGTCTTCATCGCTGTTGGCATAGGCCCACACGCCAGAAACATCACCAGTCGGATCGACTTGCGCCGGACTTATCTCAATCCAGGCGTGGGCCAGTGGCAGATTGTTTTCCGCATTCAGCACGCGGCCCGAAATGACCGCTGTGGCTGGTGCAATCGGAAGAAAGAATTCCGCTTGCGTCTGTCCGTCAACGGCGATCGGCTCTGCCTCCGCCCGATTCTCAGCATCGGGCCACCAGCGCTGTACGAATTGCCAGCCTTGACTGTAGCTTGCCTGCACGAGGTAGTTGCCCGTAATCAAACCATCGATGATGTACAAGCCACTGCTGTCTGTAACGTCGTGTGCGACAAATGTACCCGGGTCTCCGAGACTGTCTGTCTGAAAGTGCGCAGCTACAAAGACACCTGCGACTGCATCGCCATTTGTATCCGAAACACGGCCAGTAATCTCGCCATCAGCCGCGGGAATGAAAAGCTCGAAATCGATGTCGCCGGTTTCCTGCTCCAACTCTACTGTTACCGGCGTAGCCTGCTCAATTGAGCTGACGCCATCATACCAGACGCTTTCCACCATCCACTCTGTCCTGACCTGGACGTGCACATAATAATCTGTCGCCTGCAGACCGGCAATACGATAGCGCCCATCCTCGTCAGTCCATGCCGAACCCCACCTCTCCGTGCGGGAGGAGTCCGGACCGCCATCAAACCAGTTAACGGGCAGGGCTTCTACATAGGCGCCTGTAATCGGACCACCATCCTCATTGCTCACCTGTCCGGAAATCATGCCGCCGCTGCTTAAGGCAAAATCGATAGGACCCACCTCGTCCGGCTCATTAACTGAGATAACGGTGGCGCCGCTAAGAACTTCAGCATCATCATAATATTCCGGCAGATAATCCGGAGAAAAGGCCTGAGCGATGTAATCACCGCTTTTCAAGCCGGCCACGCGATAAGTGCCATCATCAGCAGTGCGGCCGCGACCAAACAAGAAAGGATTTTCCTGAGAGAACACATTGATCTCGACTTCTGCAAGTGGATGGCCGTCGCCTTCATGGGTTACTGTGCCAAAGATACTGGCTGTTCCCGGTGGTTCCTGCTCCATGTCGAAATCGATGCCATCGACTCTTTGGATGTCAGTTACGGCCACAGGTGTTGCCTGATAGAAGTTAAGGACATTGTCATAAAATTTGGGCACGAATCCTGCCGCCACCGCCAGTACGTAATAGTCGCCGGGCTCCAGGTCACGAATAACATACCGGCCGTCACGTCCGACAGTGGCAAAGCCGACACCGCCTTCGGTGGAATCGACGGTCCATGCGACCACGGTTGCCTGCGCCAGCAAGTGCGGCTCGATATTATGCAGACGACCAGCGATAAAGCCGCCGGCGGTCACCTGCGAGTCACGGAGTGCGGTGCTAAGCTCCGTTCGAGATACGTACGTGTCTTTCCACGTCAACACCGGTTTATTCTGCTGTAGTCGCACAAAGTTGATGGCCTTGAGAATACGTTCCTGCTGTGCGGTCAATCGCCCGGTCTCTTCTGCTGCAGACAAGTCAGCAAGACAAGCAATGACCACAAAAATGATGAGTACAATTCGTAATCCGGTTGCTTTCATGGATGCCTCCCCAAACTATTCTTGTGAAACAATGTTACTCCCGGATGGTCAGTCTTTCAACTGCAGTAGACCCGCCCGGCAGTGAGACCAGATCCGCTCTAATCACGAAGTCGCCAGCCAACTGTTGTCCAGAATTATCCCTGCCATCCCAATTTACTGTGTAGGATCTGGATTCAATGGGAGCAAGAACCAGGGTTTGCAACGCTTGCACGAATGCCATGTCATGCGCCCAATTCCAAACCGGATCATTGTCCAGGATCGTGCCAGCTTGAAACGCCTTGAAGTCGAAAATCTGGCCATCGCTGAAATTCAGGATGAGCTCAGTGTCACGGATATTTTTGACTGCCAGCGTCATCTCCACGCTTTCGCCAGTGCTCATGGCAGGATTGCTAAGGCGCAATGACAACTCGAGTCCGTTCTCACGCGTCATCTCAACCAGACGGATAATACCGTCGACAATGCTCTGCAGATTTTCCGGCGCTGCAAAATTGTCGGTGATAATCGTGTTACTCTGATTTTCCCGGGTATAGGAAATTTCGTAGAAGAAAGCGTCCGCCACCTGTTCGTCGATGAAGTCGCCCTCGAGATCGAAAAAGTTGTTATCGCGCATGAGCGTCTCGAGGTCTTCGATCTCTGCCCGCGTGAGTCTAATGCTCCAGCGCTTGCCGCCAGACGTGCTGTCTTCAAAGACGGCCAGACCGGATTCGTGCACCTGCAAGAGCTGGTTGACGCCGGCGATACCACCGCTAATCTCGACAAACAACATGGTGCTATCAGAAGTCGCTATCGGACTCTGGCGTCCGCTGTTGTCGCTGTCAAAAATGTTGATGGAATTACAGGCGAGCTGTAGTCCCGCTAACAGAATTGCAAACATAGAAAAATGTCGGTGTGACATAAACGGCGTCTCCCTTTCTAATTTGACTTGAACGGGTTTGCTAATAAGAAGCTGACATAAATCGATTTGACCTGCGGTTTAAATGTCATGCAACGGGCATGCCACAAAAAAAGCCGTTTCCACAGCCATAGACAGGCAAGATTTTAGCGGGATTGCGGATAGATTATCAGAAATCTGACAGGCAGGTTCAGTTTTCTGAGGTATTTGGCCATCAGGGTTAACGCGAATTCTTTATTGGCTTGTATTGGCGCTTATTCGCGGTTTAAGACTAAAACCGGAAATCGAAACCGAGCGTCAGCAAAGTCTTGTCGTAGAAGCGGTTGCGGACGATGGACTCGTTGCTGTAATAGGAGAAGCGCAAGATTGCGGACAGCACGTCGTTCAAATCCCGAGACACATCAATGATGATGAAATTGCTCTGCTCGCGCTCGGGATCGGCGTCGATGGGAAAAATCGGCAGGCTTTTCTGGGCGTATCGCTTCAGTTGCACGGCGGCCAGACTACGTAGCCATACTCTGTCGAACATGGAAACAGCAAAGAGCAGGGTGAATTGATGGCGAGTGTAATCATAGCCAAAACTATTGGAATTATTATGCTTAAATGAATAGGCCACGTTCAGGAGAAACTCGCGCGTAAAATCCACCTCGGTTCGAATTTGCCAGGCACGGTCCTCTTGCAAGTCATCCCCGATCAACAGATTGTTGGCCGGCGCATCGAAGCGCAGGGAGGCGCGTTCATAATCAAGAACCTCCCGCGCCACGGAGGCGCGCCAGCGCAATTGCGGGGCGAGATTTCGAAAAACAGACCACTCATAACGCACCGTGGCATAATCGAAAATGGTGAAGTTCTCATACTCCAAACCGGCGACGCCGGCGGCAACTTCAGCGCCAAAACCGAATACGCGCGGCGGCTGGAAAAAGACCGCGGCCTTACCACTGGCATAGTCCAAATCATCGCTCAGATAGACCTTCAACCGGCCATTGCTGCGCAGGCCAAACTGAAACGCGCCGGCCTTCATCAAGAAAAAGGCGCTGAGATCATTTATCAGTTTATTATCAAGAGAGTTGTTAAGATAAGTCTGCAAGCCGCCCTGATATTCCAGGCGAAGATTGGTGTGACGGTCACGCCGGCTCAGGCGCGAATGAAACAAAATTCTGGCGGAAGAATCCTCGACGTTGGCTAACGAATCTGTCGGGTTTTCACGGACATTGTTGTCAAACTCATAGCCGACTTGCAGGCGGGTCTTTGTGCGCCACAAAGATGAATTTTGAGACTGGACGACATCACAGCCAGCACAGATAACTGTCAGACAAACAAGCAGTTGAATCGCTGTTCTCACCCACCCTCTTTACTGTTTTTTGAACTCTTCCGCGGCTTTGTAGAATTTCTTCGCCTCATTGGCCAGGCTGTCTGCCTGACTTTCAGCACGCTGCTGCAGACGTTGCAATTCTGCGATGGCTTCTTCAAGTTGCTCAGGGCTCATGCTGGCAAAATCAAAGTCTTTTTGCCCGACCAGATAACCGCTCTCCGTAGCAACACTACTTTCCTCCCGCAGCGGAGCATTATCAATTCCCGAGAGCTGCTCGGTCGAGCGCCCAACAGTGGGGTCGCCCACGGCTTCTTCCTGCTGGTCAAACACAGCCAAATCCGTGACGAGATCACCGATTCGGTTGCGCAGGTTGAACTCCTTTTTCAGCTTGCCGGCGCGTGCTTCGAACTGCTGCGATAGCCGGCGATATTTCTCCTCCTGGTCTTTCAACAGGTCGCCTTTTTGCCTGATCTTGCGGGGCGAGTCATCCGGCTCGATTTCGAGCTTGCCGGGCGCAACGGTTTCAAGGCGTTGAAGCCCTACTCTGACCTGGACCTTTTTCTTGCGCTCGCGCAGTTGCTGAATTTGGCTATATCTGCGGCCTGCCTTGCTCTCGTCCTTCTCCAGGGCAGACAGCAAGCGATTGATTTCAGCATCATACACGTCGAGCAATTGCCGACCGGTTTGCTGAAACCTCTGTCGCGCTTCCCGAAGCTGCCGGTCCGCGGCTGCAATCTCGTTGGATAGGTCTTGTGATTCCTTTAACAGCGTTTCCAGCCGCTTTCGCTCGATAAAGTTAATACTCTGTTTTTCTTTGAGTTCTTCTATTTCAGCAGCTCGGCTATCAAGCTGCTTTTGCAGGGTGTCGCGCTTGTTGCTGTGCTGCTCGATAGCAGCAGCCAGACGCTCCAGACGCAGCTCCAGCACCTCGAAAGTTGGTTGCGGCGTCGCTTGCTGCCCGAAGAGCACACTGCTTGCCAGAAGCGCAATGGCCGTGCACGTGATTATTGTGAGGCTATCTTTAGCAAATCGCATAGAAACTCCATACTTCGTGATTGTCTGAATCCATCGCCCGATGGCTCCGGGCCATCGGTTCTTGCCACTGTGCGATTCTTAGTACAATCATCATGCCATCAACTTTGTATGGTTCCGCTATCTGATGATGTTAAAGTGATGATTTGAAGCCATAAGGTTTGCCCCAAAATGCCAAAATTTGAGTTTTCAGGCTAAATTGGAATGCCATATTTCTCCAGCTTGTAGTACAGTGCGCTGGTTTTGATACCTAATAAGCGCGCTGCTGCACTCTTGACACCGCCGGATTTCTGCAAGGCTTTCTCGATAAGCTGCCGTTCCAGCGTGGCCAGAGCGCGGTTCAAATCGAGATCATCATCAGAAATCTGAAACTGCCGGTCGGCGTGCTGCTGTTGTGCAAAGGGCAAATCGCCGGCCTCGATGCGGGCGCCATCGCACAAGACGGCAGCGCGCTCGATGACGTTCTCGAATTCCCGTACATTGCCCGGCCAGTCGTAGCGCGCCAGCAGCGCCCGGGCATCATCCGAAATGGTCAGATTGCGCAGCTTCAAGTCGCCGGCTATCTTTCGCAGGAAATGCTCCGTTAGTACAGGAATGTCATCCTTGCGCTCGCGCAAAGGCGGCAGGTAGATGGGAATAATATGCAAACGGTAGTAGAGATCTTCGCGAAAAGCCCCCTTCTCGATCTCCTGCTTGAGGTCTTTATTGGTAGCGGCAATGACGCGGACATCCACCTTGACGGTCACTTCGCCGCCCACGCGCTCGAATTCACGCTCCTGCAACACACGCAGTAACCTAACCTGCGTCGCCAGCGGGATATCACCGATCTCATCGAGAAAGATGCTGCCCTGATTGGCGAGTTCAAAGCGTCCCTTCTTGCTTTTAAGGGCGCCGGTGAATGCGCCGCGCTCGTGCCCGAAAAGCTCTGACTCCAGCACGCCTTCAGCCAACGCCCCGCAATTGACTCGAACAAACGGGCGCTCGCGTCTCGGGCTGGCTTTATGGATAGCGCGCGCTACCAGCTCCTTGCCGGTTCCGCTTTCGCCGTAAATAATTACAGATGAATCCCCGCGCGCGACTTTCCCGATAGTGCGGAATACCGCCTGCATCGCTGGTGAGCTGCCGATTATCTCGCCAAAGTTGAACTCACCTTCCACTTGTTCGCGCAGGTAGAGATTCTCTTCCGAGATGCGGCGCAGCTCACTCCTGTCGCGCAGGCGTTCCAGCAGGCGGTTGAGCTTGACCGTCAGTTCATCCGGTGAAAACGGCTTGGTGATGAAATCGGCGGCGCCTTTCTGCATCGCTTCGACTGCCAGCTCGATGGAACCGAATGCCGTCACCATCAGCACCTCGAGCTCCGGCAGGCGTTCTCGCAACCGAGTTAGCAGCTCAACGCCGTTCATCCCGGGCAGTTTGTAATCGGTGATAGCGAAATGAAAATGCGCTTTCTGCGCCAATGCCTGCTCGGCGTCTTCCGCTGCCACCACCCTATGGCCAAGTTTCTGCACGACTCGCTCCATGCCCTGGCGCATGGTTTCGTTGTCTTCTACAATCAGACAGGTGAATGTCTCGGAAATGGTTTGGCTCCCTGAATTGAGTTTTCTGTTGACTTCTGCTGGCGATGTTGACAATTGACAATTATCGATCACCACTTCAGAATTAATTCACTTTCACTAATTCAATTTCACTTGATTCTCAACGGTTAATGATAATGGTCAATTGTGAACTGTCAATTGTCAATGACCAATTGACACCCCTCAACACGACGCCAGCCGGATATTAAAAACGGCGCCGTCGCCAGCGCTGATGTAGATGTCGCCTTTGTTCTCCTCGACCAGCGTTTTAACGATAGCCAGCCCCAGGCCTGTTCCATCTTTGCGGCCGGTGAAAAACGGTTCAAAAACCCTGGCGCGTAAATCTGGCGAGATGCCCGGGCCGCTGTCCGACAATATCAGTTCCGTGAAACCACCTGCGTTGACAGCGTCAATGCGAATCGTTCCCGAGCCCGCCATGGATTCGACAGAATTTTTCATGAGATTGATCAGAATTCGCTTCAGATGTTGCGGATCGACCAGCACCGCTTTTTTCTGAACCTGCTCAGAGACCTCGACCTTGACATTTTGCAGCTCGCCGGCCAGCAACATCTGGCATTCTGCAATCACCTCATGGATCAAACACTTCTGCCGCCGCGGCGTTTGCGGCCGGGCATAATCCAGAAAATCACTAACGATCCTCTTGAGATTCTGAACCTCTTTCAGAATCTTGTCGGCTTCATTTTTGGCTTTTGCTTCTGTCAGCTCGCTGGCCAACAGGCCGGCAAACAACTCGATGCCTCCGAGCGGATTGCGGATTTCGTGTGCAACGCCTGCCAACATCGCTTTCTGCCGCGTATCTCTCTGTACAATGGCGCGCCGCATCTCTTCCATGGTTCGGGCAAGAAAACCAATCTCGTCGCGGGTGCGCACCTTGACTCCGGTGTCATAATCGCCATGTGTGATACGCTCCGCCGCTGTTTTCAGTTTGTTGATTGGAATGGTAATGCGCTTGGAGACAAAAATGGCCAGCAGCATGGAACCTGCTAACACTACGATGCCGAGCACGAACAGGTCCCGACGCACGGTACGGATCGCATTGAGCGATTGGGCGCTGCCCTCGAGCGCAAGCCCGGCAATGACTTCGCGGTTCTGAAAAATGGGCGCAAATGCAGTCTTATACAGTTTTTCATCACTGCCTTCAAACAGCGGCGAATTGACGGTCTTTCCTGAAAACAAGGAATCCAGCTCCGAGGAAGTAATTGGCAGAAATGCATAGTCTGCACCAATCGGCATCTGCGGCCGGGTGTCGGCCAGGCTGGCTCTGTCGCGCGTGAAGACGAACATACGCCGGGCACTGGAGGCAGATTGCAGCGCCCGCAGTTGCGCGCGAATGGTGGCAAAGGTGCGGGTGGCTTCGTCGCCGGGAGAAATCAGGGCTAACAAATCTGCGTCGAGTTGCAGGGCAGCCGTGCGGGCCAGATGCGCCAGCTTCCCGGCGAGCTCATCTTCCAATGTCTGGCGCAATTGCCAGTCGAGATAGAGACCGCCGAGCAGAATGATCAGGAGCACCTGCACGGTAAACATCAAAACCAGGCGGGAGCGAATCGATAGCGATGGCCATTTCATCGGGTTTCATTCGTGCGCTTTGGCGAAAGCCTTCATCCCGAGGTCAGCGTTTCTTCATAAAATCTTTCGTACTGCGGAATGATCAGCTTCTGGTCGAAATGCTCCACAGCACGCTCGCGGGCGCGTTTGCCGAATTCGGCATGGAGCTGCTCATCGCGTAATAATGTCAACGCTTTGTCGGCCATCTGCCCGATTTCTCCCACCGGCAGCAGATAACCTGTCTCGCCGTCCTTCACCACTTCGGGCAAGCCGCCGGTGTGGGCGCCCACGACCGGCACACCGCAGGCGTGCGCCTCGAGCGCCACCAGACCGAAGCTTTCCTGCTCAGTTGGGAGAACAAACAGATCGGCACAGCTAAGAAGATGCTCGATGTAATCCTGCTGCCCGAGAAACCAGACATGGTCGGACAAACCCAAATCCTTGACCAACTGTTTGACAAACAATCGCTCCGGACCTTCACCGATGAGCAAAAGTTTCGCCGGCATTTCACGGCGGACGCGGTCAAAGATACGGACGACATCGGTTACCCGCTTCACCGGCCGAAAATTGGAAGCGTGCATCAGGATTTTTTCCCCTTGCGGCGCATATCTTTCCTTGACGCAGTCATCGAAATTTTTCTGACGGCTGGTATCGACAAAATTGTAGATGACGCGGATGTCACGCTCAACATCGAATTCCCGCATGGTTCGGTCGCGCAAGAAATGTGACACAGCGGTCACGCCGTCCGATTCCTCGATGCTGAACTTGATCACCCTTCTGAAAGAATCGTCCGCCCCCACCAGCGTGATATCCGTGCCATGGAGCGTGGTAATCACTTTCAATTCTTCACTACGCAAGACCTTTTTGGCCAGGTAAGCGCTGGCAGCGTGGGGCACGGCATAGTGTGCATGGATCAGATCCAGATTGTACTGCTCGTGGATATCCGCAAGAGTGGTCGCCAGACTTAGCGCGTAGGGAGGATATTTGAACAACGGGTAATTGCCGATTTCAACTTCATGGATGAAAACGTTCTGACTAAACTCGCGCAAACGAAACGGCGTGGCGTAGCTCACGATGTGAATCTCGTGTCCACGCTCGGCCAGACCGAGCGCCAGTTCAGAAGCAACGACGCCGCTTCCTCCGTGCGTCGGATAACAAACGATGGCTATTTTCATAAGGATTTCTTTCTGCTTTTAGCTTGAATAATTCGCAAATCGATGTGCTTCGCTTTCGCCACCGCAGAATAAATCCTGCGGCTACAAGTAATTAAACCCGCCTGAAGGCGGCTTTGGCCGCCTTGCCTGAGATTAGCCTGATGGTTCAGCATCAGGCTAAAAAGGCAGATTCGTGAATAAACCAGGTCAGATAATGGCGTTCAGATACTCCGGCCCAAAAGCAGCAACCGGATCATCGATGCGGATGGCCTCCCTGACCAGAAACGGCTCCCCATATTCAACTCCTATGTAGGAGCCATACTGTCTTGCGCGCGTGATGATGGACTGCATAAATTCGGGTCGGCTGATGTTGGTTTCATCCTCGCCATATTTCGTTTTGTCAGGATTATGGAATTGAGACTTATAAGCTCTGATAGCTTGCAGTTTTTGCTCATGCGTGTCCGAGACATCCACTATGAAAGACGGCTTGAATTCGAATCTGCACTGGTAATAGACCACCTTGTACGGCCGCCACGGCGCCTGGCCGGTGTCGATCTTTTTCAGGCCGGAGAAGAACGCTGCTTCGCGCACCAGATGCGAGGCATGACCATGGTCCGGATGGCGTACTTTCCAGTACGGCGCAAACACGATCCGCGGCCGGTATTGCCGCATAATCTTGATAATCTTGAGTTTGTTCTCGGGCGTTACGGCCACATTTCCATCCGGCAGATCAAGTGTTTGGTGCAAGTGCACCTGCATGATCTTGCCAGCCGCATCGAATTCCCGGCGCCGTATCGCCTCAGTGCCGCGCGTGCCGAGCTCTCCGCACGTCAACGCGATGATGCCCGTCCTGTAGCCCATTCTGCCAAGCTTGATAATGGTACCGGCGCAGGTAAGCTCGATGTCATCCGGATGTGCGCCGAACGCGAGCACATCAATATTTTCATTCTTCGTGGCCATGGTCAACTAGATCCGCACGATTTGATGGTCAAAGCTCGAAATATCTATCGCTTCGTAAAGCTGATCGATGAAACCGAAACCGTGCTTGAACAGATAGGGCACGACATTCAGCTCACGCTCCTGCAGATGGTTATTCGGAAACAGGCTATGGTGAGCCTTGTAAATCTGCTGCTGAATAACATCATTCCGCTTTTTGTAGGCTTGTAAGACCTTCTTTTCGAGACCTTCGATTTGACTTTGCAGCCGGCCGCGTGTTTTCCGCACAAAGTCAACCAGCGTAGGCTCAAACTCGCCGACGGTCTTTTCCAGTATCTCCAAATTATCGCTCACACATTGGGCGGCATTCCGGACATCTTTCTCGATCGAGTGCGGCAACTGCGCCCGTGCGATATGATTCACCAGCAAGTCCGGATTACCCCAGAAGTCCGAAACCTGGAGCTGATAGCGGTCGAGCACTCTTTCAACCCTGGATTCGAGCAGAGTCAGGCTTTTGCGCGGGAAAATTACGGGCATCGGCAAGCCAAAATATTCGTAGATCGCTTTCATTTGTGCATAATAAGCGCCCTCGCCGGTACCGGCAACATACGCGATGGTGGGTAACAGCACATCCTGAAACAATGGCCGCAGAAGCACATTGGGGCTAAAGAACTCGGGATGCGCTTCCAGTTGCGCCAGTAGTTCGTCCCGCGTAAGCTTGTGTTCGCTTCGTTTGACAAGGAACCCACCATTTTCAAACTGCACAGCATTGCGCTCATCTTCGACATAAAAAAGATTGAGATAGCCGTCCTGCAATTGCACCTGATTATGATAACCCTTATCTGTCAAGCGTTTGGATACGTCCAGGGCCGCGCGCGAAGATGGTGAGCTTTCCCGTATCTCCTGCTCGAACAACTGCTTTCCCAGCGCTTTCACTCTGGCATCGCTGGCATCGATGATAACCAGTCCGAATGGTCTGAACAGCGCCATGAGCCAGTGTGCAAACGCCTCAGAAAAAGCCCGGCCGGGTTGGTATGCCTGGCGCAGGGCGTGCAGCACATCGTCTTTGAATTCGCTGGGATGGGTCTCTTTCGCCAAATTATCCAGCACCGGCTCAACGGCCTCCGTCAACTGAATTCGAGACACCGGCAGGCGCGACTCCTGGGGGTGACCATCATAAACGATGGCCAGCGGCTCGTTGGCTTTATTGAGAATATTTATGTGGTTGACTTCCCGAAAATCGTGATCATCCGAAGCCAGCCAGAAAATGGGAACATAGCAGCCTTCGCACGTCCGGCTCAAACGTTCTGCCAGCCGGATGGTGGATAGCGTCTTATAAATCGTAAACAACGGTCCACCGAAGAGCCCGGTCTGCTGTCCGGTCACGACAGCGCAGGCGCGGCGCTCCAGCAACCAGTCAACCTTTTCCAGGGTTGGCAGACTACAACCAAAACGCTGGTTTTGCTCCTTGAGGATAGGAACGAGTTTGGCAATTGGCAGGTCGCGCTTCTTAATTTCCGATGACCGGTGCAGAAAGTTCTCCGGGCTGCGATAGTCACCGTTGTAAAATTCTGCCACCTTCTCAAAATTGTCGAAGTAATCTGAAACCAGGGCATTGCTGCCCGGCAAGCCGCTCATGGGCGTTTTCACAACCTCTCCTTTCTGCCAACAAGAATTAGGCGCGGACTCTCAGGAGTAAATCTGCTGCCCGCAAAGTCTCCGAAGGTTTGCTCGAGTTTGAGCTGTGCTTGCGCCAGCAAATTGCGCATCTCATCCACGGTGTATAACCGGACCGACTCAAAGTATTTGCGCGTTTTGCCGTTTTCTGTGATGGTTATTTCTTTTTCGATGCGTTCCTGTTTCCGGTTATACCTGCGTTTCTGGATAATTTCATAACCATCTTCTTTACGAACATCGCATTCAACGAGATTATTCACAACAAAAGCTTTATTCAGATAATCCTGCAGAAAAACACCGCCCGGCTTGAGCACGCTCGCCAGACTCGTAAGGGTGCGCAGATTTTCTGCGTCCGATTCAAAATAGCCAAATGTAGTGAAAAAGCTGACCACCACGTCGAACCCATGGTGGAATGGCATCCTGCGCATGTCCGCCCTCACAAAGCGGACGCAACAAGTGTGCTCACTGCGCTGCCTGGCCAGTGAAAGCAACGTGGATGACAAATCAAGGCAGGTGACATGATAGCCGCGCTCGGAGAGTTCGATGGCGTGCCTGCCGCTGCCGCAACCGAGGTCGAGAATTCGTTGCGTCTTTTGCAAACTCAAGACCGACTCGACGAAATCAACCTGTTGGCGGGCTTCTTCCTCATTCCGGTGCGCGTAGACTTTCAGGTAATCCGGCCCGAACCAGTCTTTGTACCACCCGGTTCTTTCCGTGCTATTCTCCATCAAAGAAAATTTAAAAATATCACGGCGAAATCAAACACTTTTCTGGAAACAGTATCCGCATTCCCAAGAATTCACAACGAATTAAACCTGCGTAATTTTTCTTGACTCTTACTGCAATCTTCGCTAACATGCCGAGTTATCTCATACCCACACATAATCAAAGGAGGAATCGTGATGCAGAAAATGATGGTAGGTTTGCTTTGTTGCATGGCCGTCTGCTTCTTCGCTTGTGAACAGCAGACGACGGCCGATGACGTTGTCGCCAAAGTTGTCGAGGCCAGTGGCGGCGCCGAAAAGCTGCAATCCATACAGGATCAGGTGAGCAAATGGGACTTCAGAATGAGCCCGGAAATGATGCCCATGGACGTGACGGAAGGCGAGGCAATGATGAGCGAAGAAGAAGAGATGATGGGAGAAGAGATGATGGCTGAAGAGATGCCCGAGGGTGAGATGATGGAAGAAGAGATGGCCGGGGAAGAGATGATGAGTATGCCGATGGTCATCACCTATAAGCGTCCGGATATGATTCGCATGGACTTCAAGGGGCCGGATGGCGGCGTCATGATGAGCAGCGCGTACAACGGTGCGTCAGCCTGGGAAATGCACATGGGCCAGGTGCAGATGAAACCCGAGATCGAGACAGAGATGGATGCAACCATGGCCAAGACCTGGATCGATGGTTTTCTTAACTATGAGGAAAAGGGTCTGACCATAGAGAAACTGCCCAACGAGACCATCGATGGCCGCGAGTGCTACGTGCTGAAAGTCACGGATGAGAACGGACATGCTCAAACTTATTACATCGACACCGGCAGCAATCTTGCCATCCGCCAATCCGGTAAAATGCTCAACATGGAAAAAGAGCTGGAGCAGATGTATATGACCTTCGGTGATTACGACAAAGTGGATGGCCTGGCAATGGCCCATCATGTTGCCTTGTACAAGGACAACGGCGATCTGGTCTGGGAAGCGACCCTGGAAGAAGTTCAGCACAACACCGGGGTGGCTGACGATTTCTTCACGCCGCCAGACATGACAACAATGAAGTAGCATATTCTGAATCAGCAGCAGGCATGGCCATGTCATTGCCTGCTGCCGATATCTTACCGCAAAATAACTTGACTTTGCAGGCATAACTTGCTATTTTTACCGTTGTTTGCAGAAAGCAACGCACAACTTGCACTTCATCGCGCCGTAAACACGCAACCCCGGTTATCTCTAACCGCACAATTCCTGTACAAATCTCATTCGATTCAAGTTTGAAGTATAAGTTCGAAATCGTTGTCACGACCAGCGCCGGAGAAAAGGACATTCGCCAGGCTTTCCGGGATTCTTTCAGGATCGGCAGAGACCCCTCCTGCGACGTACAACTTAAAGATCCCGTTGTCAGCTCTTTCCATGTAGAGATTTTGCGAGAAGGGGACCGCTGGTGGCTGCACGATATGCACAGCACAAATGGCACCTTTATGGATGGCCGCCTCATCAATAAAATTCGCTTGCATGAGCGGGCGACCATCCAGTGTGGCCAGCGCGGGCCGGTCCTCTCCCTGCGCATCGAAAAAGTCGGTATTTCAACCGCGCCCATTCTTTCCAACAATCTGCTGGGAACGGTCATAAAATCCATTCCGGCTTCCACCCAAGTCTTTCGAAATTATTTCAGTAAATCCCTGCCTCAGAATGCGGGCCACTTCACCATGAACATGCATCGCGCTTTCAACCAGGCTGTAAGAAAGCGTTCCAAATGCTTTCTTCTCTCCCTGGCGGTTGTTGGTACTATTGCTGCAGGAGCTCTGGCCATGGCGTGGTGGCAGCACTGGCGCTACAATCAAATCAAGCCCCTCGGTGTCGAAATATTCTATACCATGAAAACGCTTGAACTTCAAATCAACGGGTTGATCGATGTCCTTTCGAAGTCATCCGATCCTGAGATCGCCCGCGAAATTGAGGCAATGGAGGCGCAATATGACAAACTTCAGGGCGAATATGATAATTTCGTTGAGAAACTCGGCATCTACGATGAAGACATACCGGAACAGGAGCGGCTGATCCTGCGCGTGGCCCGTGTATTCGGCGAATGTGAAATCAACGCGCCGCCAGACTTTGTAAACGAGGTTAATCGATACATCGAAAAGTGGCGCACATCAGACCGGCTTGAAAATGCCATTCGGCGCAGCATCGCCCACAGCTACCACAAGACAATCGCTGAAAAATTTCTGGACCATCACCTGCCGCCTCAGTTCATCTATCTCGCCTTGCAGGAAAGCGGCTTCGACCTGAATGTCTGCGGACCCAAAACGCGCTATGGCATTGCCAAGGGCATGTGGCAGTTCATACCGAGAACAGCGGCCGCGTATGGCCTGAAGCTCGGTCCGCTGCTTGGGGTGCGCAAGCCAGACCCCCGGGATGAACGCCACGACTTCGAGAAGTCAACCGCTGCTGCCGCCCGATTGATACATGATTTATACAACACCAGAGCACAGGGCTCCGGCCTGCTGGTGCTTGCTTCCTATAACTGGGGCATTGGCAACTTGCTGAATGTGATCAACCGGATGCCGCCAAACCCGAAAGAACGCAATTTCTGGAATCTGGTTCAGAATCACAGTATCCCACAGCAAACCTATGATTTCGTATTTTACATTATCTCAGCGGCAGTAATTGGCGAGAATCCGGAATTGTTCGGGTTCGATTTTGAAAATATATTAGAAGATGTCAGCTAATATGGTTATATTGATGAGTTGACACCACCCAAGACAGGAGAAACAGCTCATGGATAAGCAAATTCGAGTCGCTAAAGAGCTCGAGCAGCAAGGCATCAGAAATCTCAATCAGCTTTTTGGCAATTGGTCCACGCCCGCTCTCTATGAACAAGCGATCATCAGATCCGAGGGACACCTTTCACACCTCGGGCCAATCGTGGTGCGCACCGGCCATCATACCGGACGCTCTCCCAATGATAAGTTTATCGTAAAAGAGCCAAGCAGCCAGAACAATATCTGGTGGGGTAAAGTGAACCGACCCTTTGATGAAGATAGATTCAAAAATCTGCATCACAGATTGCTCGCCTACCTGCAGGGCAAGGATATCTTTGTGCAGGACTGTTATGCTGGCGCTGACCCGAAGTATCGTATCAATGTGCGTGTCATCACCGAGACGGCCTGGCATAGCGTCTTTGCGAGAAATATGTTCATTCAGGTACCCGAAGAAGAAATGGCTGGCTATCAACCGGATTTCACAATTATAAACGTGCCGCGTTTTCATGCAATTCCGGATATTGATGGCACCAATTCGGAAGTGTTCATCATCGTCAATTTTGGCAAGCGAATCATTCTGATCGGCGGCACAAGCTACGCCGGTGAGATAAAGAAGTCTGTGTTTACGATATTGAATTATTTGCTCCCCATCGATGCCAACGAACGAGGCGAGCGTGTGCTCTCCATGCACTGCTCGGCCAATATCGGCAAGGACGATGATGTGGCTTTGTTTTTTGGTTTGTCCGGCACAGGCAAAACGACTCTTTCCGCAGACCCGCAACGTGGGCTCATCGGCGACGATGAGCACGGATGGAGTGACCGCGGCATCTTCAACTTTGAAGGCGGATGTTACGCCAAGGTGATCCGGCTCTCCAAAGAAGCGGAACCCGAGATTTATGACACCACACGCCGCTTCGGTACGATTCTGGAAAATGTGATGCTGGATGCACATACACGGCAACTGGACCTGGATGATGCTACCTTGACGGAAAACACACGCGCCGCTTACCCACTCACGCACATTCCAAACTCCGTTCTGCCCGGCATTGCCGGCCACCCACGCAACATCATCATGCTGACAGCAGACGCTTTTGGCGTTCTGCCCCCCATTGCCCGCCTGACTCAGGAACAGGCGATGTATCATTTCTTGTCAGGCTACACTGCCAAAGTCGCCGGAACCGAGAAAGGCCTGGGCAAAGAGCCGCAAGCTACATTCAGCACCTGTTTTGGCGCACCTTTCATGGCCTTGCATCCGGCAGTCTACGCCAAACTGCTCGGCGAAAAAATGGCGAAGCAAAATGTCGATTGTTGGCTTGTCAACACGGGCTGGAGCGGCGGCCCTTACGGCGTGGGCGAGCGCATGAAGATTGCCCATACAAGAGCGATGGTAGCGGCCGCCCTGGACGGCTCCCTCGCGGAAGTGGAAACCGAAGAAGACCCGGTGTTTGGCGTGCACATCCCAAAATCATGCCCAAATGTGCCGCCAGAAGTTCTGAAGCCAAAAAATACCTGGCAGGACAAAAATTCCTATGACGAATACGCCGCCAAACTTTCGGAGATGTTCAAGAAGAACTTCGAGCAGTTTAGGGAGCATGTCACTGACAAAGTCCTGGCCGCAGGCCCGAAGTGAATAGCCTGTTGTCCCGGCCTTGCGGGGAACTAGCACTACGTCGGTAAATTCGATTATCGTTTGCTATTCAGCGCCATGCCTTTCGACAGGCTCAGGGTACCTTGAGCTTGTCGAAGAGTCATTCCGGTGTTTGTGTTCTTCTGCCCACATCCATATCAGCAACGGCCTCATCCACCACCCTGACCTTTTCAGGCAACCATTTTTGCAAAACATCAAGTAAGACGCGGGGCTGGAGCGGTTTTGTAAGGTAGTCATCCATACCACTGTCAAAACAGGCCTCCTGCACGCCATGGACTGCGTGCGCCGTCAGGGCAATAATCGGAACACGCTGCTTTCTTTGTTCCTCTTCCAGCCTTCGGATGGCGCGGCTGGCTTCGTAGCCGTTGAGTACCGGCATTTGAATATC
>CAZVSL010000036.1:0-5504 GCA_964629935.1 uncultured Calditrichaceae bacterium
CAACCTCCAGCTCCCATCTTCCATCCTCCCACTCACCAATCACCAGTTACTTAAACGGATCATCCCGCAGCCGAAACAAGGTCTCCCCCGCTTTCGGCACATACAACACACCCTCATCCTCGCGATTCTGCCACTCGGATACGTCGATGGAATCCGGATCGCGATAGCCAAGATTGATCTTCCGGCACGTCTGCTCCGGTATCTTTGTGGCCAGAACTACATTGATGCGCGGCGTTTCGACGCCGTTCTCATATTTGCCCACACCTTTGACATGCGTGGAATGCGCCAGCACACCAGCCGGAATATGTTTGAACGCATCCATCTGCTTCACAAAATAGTCGCGCACGTGATAACCGATTTGCTCGATCTTGTCGCCGTGCGTCACCGACACTTCCGTGATATGCGGCGCGAAGATGATCAGCTCGCCGCCGTCAGCCAAGACCGGCTCCAGTTTGTAAGCACATTTGGCGCCGGTCCACAGATCGTCATACATTTCCGGCGCCCGCGACAGCACCCGTTGAAACGGCCGCTTCTTATAAACGATGTGCAACTTCTGCGACAAGTCAGCCGCACTGCTCCATGCTTCCTCCGGGGCGCCGATATACAAACCCGCCAGAGCAGCCTCCTTCACCACCAGACTCATACACATGCGCTCAACCGGTACCAGGGAAGCCGAGCGGTCGATAATTTTGCGCACCGGCGTGTGCTTGGCGCCGATGATCACCGGGCTGGTGATAAGCGCGCCCAGCCAGTGGAACATATCGATGATCTCCTGGCCGGCAATGCCCGGAAACAAGTATTTGTTGCCGCCGGAAAAGCCAACAACCTCATGCGGAAAAACCGGCCCGATGATCAGCAGCAAATCATAGTCGAAGATCATCTTGTTGATCTTGACATCAACAGGCTCGTGCATCATGCCGCCGGAGATGTCTGCGACTTCGTCTGCGGAAATCTTGCCGAGACTCTGCAACTGGCCGGGCTTATTCCACTCATGGTTGAAAAAGCGCGCCCGCGGAAACGCGGTCTTGTGCTCATCCGCTGTCAATCCCACGCGCGCATACATGCGCTCCCGACTCAGCGGCTGATGCGTTCCCAGGGCCACCACAAAATCCAGCCGTTTGACCTGTTCAGCCAGCAGCTCATAAACCACGCGGAACATCTGGTCGATGGGCGCCGTGCGCGTCAGATCCGGGATGATAGCAAGTACACGCTTGCCCGTCAAGGATTTGTCCGCAAATGCTTGCCCACACAAATCCCGAATTTCTTCACGCTTCAGGAGTTTTTCTGTTGAGCCTTGTCCTAACATTTTCAGTTATCAGTCTCAGTAATCCTATAGCCTATACCACTCACCTCTGAGCAAACAGATTAACACACCAACGCAGCAACTCAAATCGTCATCGCCGTATAGCCGCCATCGACACGGATGATGGCGCCGGTCACAAAAGATGACGCCTTTTCCGAAGCCAGCCAGACAGTGGCGCCGATAAGTTCATCCGCCTCACCGAAACGAGCCATGGGCGTATGTCCGAAAATCGCCTCGACGCGTTCCTTTGTGAGAATCTTGCGGTTCTGCTCTGCCGGAAAGAATCCCGGCGCAATAGCGTTGACGCGGATGCGATCTGGCGCGAATTCCCGCGCCAAAAACTGCGTCATATTGTTGCAACCAGCCTTGGAGATGCCGTAGGTAAACACCTTTGAAAGCGGCGGTCCGGAAGAGGCAGAGGAGATGTTGATAATGCTGCCGCCCCCGCCCTGGTCGATCATCTGTTTGCCGAACACCTGAGAAGCAAGAAACATGCTCTTGAGATTAATGTCAAGAATTCGATGCCATTCTTCTTCAGATATGTCAAAAAACGGCGTGGCGGAATTGACGCCCGGCGCGTTGACCAGAATGTCTACGCGACCCCACTTCGAGACAATAGTTTGCATGGTTTGCTGCAACGACGCGTTGTTGCTGGCATCGCACGGCACAGCCAATGCCTGCCCGCCATCTTTTTCAATTGTGGCGACGCGGGCCGCGACCTTCTCGGGTGTGCGGCCAAGCACGGCGACCCTGGCTCCGGCTTTCGCCAGGCCCTCAGCCATGGCGCCTCCAAGCACGCCGCTGCCGCCGATTACCGCTGCCACCTGTCCATTGAGGGAAAACAGCTCTTCTATGTAAGACATGATCTAGTCTCCAATTCAAATTTCGTTATTCGCAAATCGAAAATAGATAGTAGAGTTCGTACTAACGCCGTAATGCGTTTTTATAGACCCAAATTGAGCGATTCATGCAAGGAAATCTTCACCAATGGGTTGTGCGAAGGGTGTTCACGCTTTAGCGTGCAATTCCCGCCGCCCGGGCAAGCTGAAGCTTGAACATCGAACCACCCTGTACAAGAGAATCGCTCGATTCAGGACAGAGTTAGACCTCCATAGTCCCGGACAGAAAAATAAGTACTCATGTGACTTTATTCTCATTCATAACAGAAAATATCACTTTCGGCCAGGACAAATGATCATATAAAACGGGTGACACCATTTTTCTGTGCGCCATCTTTCTGTCCTTACATCATCCTCCATTTAACCAAAGCCACAAACAATAGATTTTGCCCAAAAACAGCGATTTTGTTTCCCGATTTACGTTTTCCAATTCACGACTTGCGGTTACGCGAAAACGGCCGCAGATGGCGCTCGAAATGGCGCACCAGATTGGCATAATGCTCCGCTTCGTTTTGCTCCAAACACTGCATGATGCGGTCGCGAAACAGAGGCTTGCCCTCCTGGTTGCGCGTGGTCAGCACTTTACCGAACGTCACGTGCAAGACCTGACGGGCGTCATTGTCATCGAAGAGAGCGGTCAACTTGTCATCGGACAACTCCTTACTTGCTGGCACCTTTTCAAGCTTTGCCGAAACATGGTAGGTCGCCTTTTCCGTTTCAAATAATCCACGGGCAAATTCTAAAATCTCCCGGAATAAATCCGGCTGCTTTGCAGCCACGGTGCGCAAAGCTTCAAGGTAACTGGTGCCGGCGGTCTTGACGTGCACGTGGCCACGTCCCAGCGAGCCGATGACCTCATAAACACTGAACTTGTCGCTGCCGGAGTGAATGCTGATCTTGTATGGCCCCAGCAGCTCAGCGATGCTGACGTGCTTGAGATACTCCTCCTTGAACCGCCTGCTATTTCCCTTGTAATCGATGCCTTTCTCAAAGTCGCCGACAAACCGCGGCGCCAGACTGATGAGCGCCACGTTGAGCCGGTTCAGCTCATTGACTACCAGGTAGTGTTCAAAAGGACTGGTTACCGATTCGGTCTCGTCCACAGAAAGCTCAAATTCAGCAGGATGATTGGGATAAGTGCCTTTAAGATAGCTAGACAGCCGGACAGCATGGGCAATGACGCCGCCATATTTGACCAGGGCCCGTAGCACCTGTACACGGTCGGGCTGCAGCACAAATTCATCGCTGACTGCCAGTGTTTGACCCGCATAGCGCGACAGGAAGCCGTCGAGCGAATCATCGAGCACATCCCAGGGCAGGTCGTGGCATTTCTGCTCCAATGCTGATTCCTGCAAAACGTCTGCTTCGTTCACGACGTAGTCGCTCGGATCGAACGTGAAGAATGTAAACCCGGCCGCGACCATGCGGTCGATATCCGCTTCGGTTTTCAGGTGGTCAGCATCGGCGCCGAAGCCGTCGTGATAGCCTTCCTGAAACACGGCCCAGGTCGCCGCATCCATGACTTCTTCCGCTTCTCTCTGCGTGCGCTGCAATTCGCGGATGGACTGCTGCGCCAGGATCGGACGCATGGCGTAGCGCCGGCCAATTCGGATGTGCGCCGGATTGGCGATGCCAAGACGGTCGCCATAGCCGAAGGAATCATCCAGGCCAAGCAAGACCGGCCGGGTAAAATCAAAAACCTGCCGAATTTGGCCGGCGTTCCGGTGAGTGAGCGCGCACCGTTTGATTTCCCCTGCGTCGCCGGCCGCAGATATGGGCTCGCCCTCAAAATCGGGGAGTTCATTGCCGGACGGCGCCAGAAGCCAGAGCGCCTTTGCATGCTGATCCCGCCCGACAAAATAACAAACCTCGTCGTTGAAATGGATGGAATTCGGATAAACATGGACCTGAACCGCAGCACTCAGGCTTATTTCGCGCGGTGTGTTGTCAGGATCAGGTTGCAGCGTTTGCAGTTGAGCAATCAATTCATCTATTTGCATGATTGTTTCCCGTGGTTTGGTCAGACGCAAGTCGCAGATCCGGGTCATGCAGACTCTCGCTTTACGAAATGTGCATTTAGCAATATCTTTTCGCCGTAGGTGGTGTTGTTGCCGTCAAGCTGTCGAATGAGCAGCTCAGCAGCCCGCGCTCCGATCTCATGCACCGGCACATGCACTGTCGTCAATGGAATACGCGTGAATCTGGCAAAATCGATGTCATCAAACCCGATGACCGCAACATCGTCAGGCACGCGCCAGCCGAGCGCCAGCACAGAGTCAATTACTCCGATCGCAACAAGATCATTGAAGCAAAACACGGCCGTCGGCCGGTCCTCGCCGCTGAAGACCTGTTTGCCCAGCGCAAGACCGTTCTCGACATAAGCGCCGCAGTTGTACACCAGCTCCTTGTGCAGCGGCAAGGAGTGGTCAAGATGCGCCTGGCGGTACCCCTCCAGTCTGTCCTGGCTGTAGGCAGAAATAGCCGGCCCGGAAAAATAAGCAATTTTCCCATGGCCTCGCTTGATCAAATAACAGACTGCTTCATAGGATGCCGCCACATTGTCGATGTCCACAACGTTTGTGGTGTAATTTTTGACTTCACCGAGAGTCACGAGCGGAAATCGCCGGGCGATGAGGCTTGCAAGATAGTGCAAGTCATTCGAGGACGCCTGCAGCGGCGAGATAATCAAGCCGTCCACCCTTTGCTCGGTCAGGGTCTCGACGCTTTGCAACTCTGTTTCCGGCGATTCCTCGGAGCTGCCGAGCAATACCGTATACCCGCGCTGGCTGCAGACATCGAACACACCCTTCATCACCTTGGCAAAATAGGGATTGTCGATCTCTTTGATGACCAGGCCAATGCTCTTTGTAGTTCGGAGCGACAACGAGCGTGCGACAGGATTGGGGCGGTAGTTGATTTTCTTCACCACCTCCATGACCCGCTGCCGGGTTTGAGCCGAGACGCCCGGACGATCATTCAGAACCGCTGAAACCGTGGCTTTCGAAACCTGAGCCAGCCTGGCTACATCTCCGATATTAAAACTCATTCAAATCGGTTTATAAAATGCATATTCAGTTTATTTATAATAACTTACATCAACTTTCTTACTTCAATACCGAACCGGTTCGGAAATATACGAAAATTCTGTGTGGATGTCAAGAACCAAGTATAAAAAATGGAGAAGTCGTGCATGCACCATTGGACTATCCCCACCTTCTGCCACAGGATACCCCGGGTTGCGTGCTGTTCCACCCGGCTTGACAAGCTTGCCGTGAGTCAGGGAGCTAAAGCCACAGGACGAC
>CAZVSL010000036.1:5514-22069 GCA_964629935.1 uncultured Calditrichaceae bacterium
CGGTTGTTCGGGCATGGGCCCAGGTCTTCGATCACTGCGGGCGCACGAGTCCATTCAGATAGTTTTCGAGGTTCGTGTAGCCGTCGCCATTTAAGTCGCCGTTGCGGTCTTCCAGATTTGTCGCATCCAGGCCGCGTGCGCGTTCCCAGTCGTCTGCCATACCGTCACCATCCTCATCCTCAGGCGCTGCAGCGGAACGAAGCGTCGGCCAGCCGCCAACCTGACTCTGTGAATCGATGATGCCAGTGCCGGCGCCGTACGACCCGCCAAATGTTGCGCGGCCTTCTCTGACTTCTGCAACGATGCGGGCATCGAGGGTATCTCTTTCCGGCAGCACGGCGCCTGCCTGGCTCAACACCAGCTCGTAAGCCTCTTCCGCACTCTGCGTCGCAACCGGGATACAAGGATGCGGCGCATCAACCCGTACGTTGGCTTTAAACTCACCCTGGATGCCGCCAGCCCAATTATCGCGGGTGACCTCCGGATAGCCTGAGACAAAGTTGTCAGCGACATACCAGTTGCCTCTATCGTCCCAGGGCTCAGCGATGCGATCTTTGTGGCGGGACGCCGGACCGCATTTGTAGTAGTTGGCCACAAGGTTGAAGCGGCCGCCCTCACCGCCGTAGACATTGTTGAATCCCCAGTTATAAATGACATTGTTACGGAAATCGACCAGCTCTTCCTCAGGTTTCTTATGATAGCGGCTGCCGTTGAGACGGGGTGTTCTGCTCGTATGGTGGGCAATGAGATTGTGGTGAAACGTGGCGCCTTTTCCGCCCCAAATCCCGCCATACCCATGCGTGCCCTTCGGGTGGTAGGAGTCATTCAAGCTTTCACTGATGATGCACCATTGTACCGTGGTATTTTCGTTATCGCGCACCGTCAGGACTTCGTCTGTTCCCCAGGAAAATGAGCAATGGTCAATGATCAGGTCCTTCCGGAAATACACGCTCAGCGCATCTTCCGCCAGCCGGTGAACGTCGCCGAGACGAACCCGCAGATAGCGAATAATCACATTGTTCGCCTCGATGGACAACGGATAATCTCTCAGGCAAATGCCATCACCCGGCGCGGTTTGGCCGGCGATGGTCAGGTTGCCATTCTTGATCACGAGATCGGATTGCAATGCAATTGTTCCGGCCACTCGAAACACGATGGTTCTGGTACTGGTGTCGTCAACAGCCGCCCGCAAGCTACCCGGACCGCTATCGTTCAGGTTGGTAACGGCGATAACGATGGCGCCGGGGAAGGCTAATTGCTGGGCATGCGAGGCACTTACACTTACCCAAAACAGCATAACAAGAGCGGTTGGCAAAACAGACCTAAACTCACGCATCTGTTCAAATCCTGAAGTCAGAGGTGTGATGAAATGCAGTTTGATTCGGTGTAACCTGCTGCTATCTCATTAAAACCAGTCGTCGTGTCGCGGTAAAATTATCTGCCCGGAGCTGGTAGTAGTAGACGCCGCTTGCCAGTGAGTTTGCGTGCCAGGCAATAGCGTATGAACCGATATCATGGTGGCTGCTGGTCAATTCCGCGACCTCTCTTCCGATGACATCATACACTCTTATCTCGACGTGTGTCGGGCGCGCGACAGTATAGGCGATGGTCGTCACCGGATTGAACGGATTCGGATAGTTCTGCATCAGTTGAAAAGCATGCGGCACAGGACTTTGCTCGACCGAGGTCACGTAATCGCTTTCGAAGGCGCCGAGATCAGGGGCGGCGCCCATGAACGGCAGCCCCACATCGACGCCGGCATCGATCAAGTCGCTGCCTTCTGCCAGGTGCAGAAAACCGATTTCCGGCAAGCTGCCGTCAGCCTGGCGAGCGCCAGAAACAGACGCCGTATCCAAAGTGACAAAGTCTTCGGCCGTGACGGTAAATGGCGGCATCCAGCTATTTGCTTCCTGAACGGCGAAGCTTCCTAACTGCACATTACCGTCATACGAAACGCAATTTTTTAGCGTCAATGTCTGTCCGGGGTTGAGCAGACGCTGAATCCGATAATTGGCCGTCTGGTTATTATAGCCTGTACAATTCAACAAAGTCATCGAACCGAGATTATTGTTCTGGTCGAAGCCTTTATTCTTGTTGTCGAATGCCACACAGTTGATGAGGATATTATGGTGCATCAGGCGATCGCTGTTGCTGTTGTCGCCGCCCCCCATCTTGAAGCCGTTGCCATTGGCCTGCGAACCGGGGTCCGTGCCATCCTTCAGGTAGCCGTTGCCCCAGGTCCAGCAATTTTCGAGGGTAGTGGTAACATCATCTGCGCCGCGCAGATAGCCATCCCAGCCGTCATCGCTGTTGCCCCAGGCGCGGCAGCCGTAGAAATAGTTGCCGCTGCCAACTGTCAGTTTGGGCGCGAAGCCATCTGCATCGCCAAAGTCCGGCGGATCGGCATTATAATAGGAATCACAATTGATGATTCTGTTGTCCGCCGAACCATTGCCCAATTGCAGGCCTGTGTCGCGGTTTTCGTAGAAAGCGCACGCTTCGATGATATTGTTCGACCCGAAATTGATCTCCATACCGTTATCGCCGGCGCCCTTAATGTGCAATCCTTTGATATGCCAATAGTTGGAACGCAAGCTGATGCCTTTGTCCCCGAAGGACTGGCCTGAAAAATCAAGGAGTGGCGTCTCACCCTCAAAGGCGGTTAACGTGAAAAGTTGGTTTTCTGTGCCGCTCTTTACGGCAGTAATGAATATGGTGTCGTTAATTTCGTATGTTCCACCGCGCACGTAGATTGTGTCGCCTGCTATTACCTCGTTAATAGCTTTGGGAAATGTGGCATACGGCTGCTCGCGCGTTCCCGGATTGGCGTCATCGCCATCTGGAGCGATATATATCTGAGCATTAATAAGACTGGAAACAGAGAAAAAACATGCAACTATGGCGATGACTCTCTTCACGCAAATACCTCTTTCTTGCTTATTAAACAAAATGAAAATAGGCTGTCCCAATACTCCTCCCCGGAGAAACGATCGCGATTGCCTAACTTCCCCAGCCACAGGGGCGCGATGCCATTCCTTCGATCCAGCTAATCACTGCGCCCGCCAAAAGCTGACGGGCGCAATGACATTGGAGGGCATCGGGACAGCCCACAAATGATACTTGTGTCCGACTGATTTATCTATCCACACAGTCGGTCGCGGCTACTTCATCAGGACGAGCTTGCGCACTGTGGTAAAATCTCCGGCGGTAATCCGATAGTAATACACGCCGCTGGCATATCGGTGCGCATCCCACACGACCTCGTAAGCACCCGCACTGTATTCATCGTTGACCAGCTCCGCTACCTCGCGCCCCATGACATCATAGACCTTTATCGTAACATGGGTTTGCTTCGGGACTTCGTAGCGGATTGTGGTTGACGGATTAAACGGGTTCGGATAATTCTGCTTCAACGCGAATTCCGTTGGGATGCCGGGCACTTGCGCAACCGACACCGGAATCAGGAGGCTGCCGCCTTCAAATGAAATCGATGCGTCCGGTCCGAGTATGAACGGTATGGTATTGTCGAACACGCCCGCAACCAGTCTGAGCACACCGTTGATGGTTGTTGTCTGCGAGTGTTCTACACCGGCTTCATTGTCGATTGTCAGACCGTTGACGGTCGTCGGCATGAGGGTGCTTGTGACCTGTGGTGAGGTGCCGTTGAAAGCAAAACTCGCTTCCTGGCTGAGCGTGATATTGCCGGTGGTTTGCAGCGTTCCCGCAACGCCGTCTACATGCGCAGTTGCAAGCGTCGCTCCTGCCCACAGCACAAAGTTGCCTTCGCCGCCAATGGTGGTGGTGTCTGCATTCAGAGTTGTGGTGCTATCCACTTCAATCGGTAAGCCGCCGCTGCCATAATCCACATTCGCAAGAATGATGTTTTGGGTACCGTTCTCTTTCGCAAACACAAATGTTGCACCATCCGGATTCGAATTGCGCGTGGTTGCATTGGCTATGGAAAAATCACCCTCGAGCAAATACCATCTGGTTGTGCCCACGCCGCCTTGACTACCCCTGCTGACTGCAAAGGTGCCGCCTGTGACGTTGACATTGCCGTGATGCATGACTTCGACAACAGTTGGGCTAGAAGTACCCAGTGTTTCAAATGAGCCATCTTCGACGACTACATCGCCCATGATCGTCACCGTGCCGGAGTCTCCTCCTACCAGGCGCCAGCGCGCGCTGCCTGAACTCAGCACTGTAACGTCGCCAGAAATCGTATTGCCGTCCAGGCTCAGGTCTTCGTTGGAGAGCATGCCCGGTGTATTGAGCGTCAAGTTGTAATAATCCTGCCCCCGATTGTCGGGTGCGTCGGTGACGATGCCGGTATACAGCGCTGTTGAACCTTCTTCCCATATCGCCGAGGGCACGCTGCCGCCATCGCGGGCGTGTTCATAGACTGAGCCATTTTCGAATACCAGAGGCTCTACGGTTTCCAGCGCACCTGCATTGACAACCGTGCCGGCGACCGAGCCGGAGTCAGTACTCACACTTCCCAGGCTATCGATTTGCATCACGGCACCACCCGCTACAACCACCTGACTACTCTTGAGCGTATCGTTAAACGAGACGCCAACCGGGTTTGCGACGGTCAGGATGCCGAGGGTATCGGGTAACGCGCCCGAGACCTGAGCAGCGATTCCGTTGAAGGTGAAGTTAGCCTGCTGGCTGAGCGTGATTGTGCCCGTGGTTTGCAGGGTTCCGTCAACGCCGTTTACATTCGCAGTTGCAAGGGTTGCCCCTGCTGACAGCACAAAGTTGCCTTCGCCGCCAATGGTGGTGGTGTCTGCATTTAGCGTTGTCGTGCTATCGACTTCGATCGGCAGGCCGCCGCTGCCATAATCCACATTCGTAAGAATGATGTTTTGGGTACCGTTCTCTTTCGCAAACACAAATATTGCGCCATCAGGGTTCGAATTGCGCGTGGTCGCGTTGGCTATGGAAAAATCGCCCTCGAGCAAATACCACCTGGTTGTACCCACGCCGCCTTGACTACCCCTGCTGACCGCAAAGGTGCCGCCAGTGACGTTAACATTGCCGTGATGCATGACTTCGACAACTGTCGGGCTTGAGGTTCCCAGCGTTTCCAATGAGCCATCTTCGACGATGACATCACCCATGATCGTAACCGTGCCGGAGTCTCCTCCTACCAGGCGCCAGCGCGCACTGCCTGAACTCAGCACTGTAACGTCGCCAGAGATCGTATTGCCGTCCAGGCTCAGATCTTCGTTGGAGAGCATGCCCGGTGTGTTGAGTGTCAGGTTGTAATAGTCCTGCCCTCTGTTTTCCGGTGCGTCGGTGACGATGCCGGTATACAGCGCTGTTGAACCTTCTTCCCATATCGCCGAGGGCACGCTGCCGCCATCACGGGCGTGTTCGTAAACTCCATCTTCTATAAATGTGAGCGAATCCCGGGCCACGACCGCGCCTTTATTTATAAGCAGGCCGTTTACAACGAAAGGCTGAGTCATTTCCAACGTAGTCGAATCAGCAATTTCATAATGGATGTCTCCACCGCCGAACTCCACATTCTCAAAAGCAATCTGCTGCGTATCGCCCTTTGCAAACACAAACTTGGCATTTCCAGGGGCCGGGTTGGAGTTTCGTATCTCGGCATCTGACATGAAGAAATTGCCTTCATACAAAAACCATGTAGTCGTACCGGAGCCGTTGCCCTGTGAGCCGCGTGAAATACCAAACGTGCCGGCAGTTACGTTGATATTGCCGTGGTGGTGCACAATGAAAGTCGTGAGCGCGTTACCTGTACCTTGTGTTTCAAACGAACCACCTTCCACAATGACATCGCCCATAATGGTAACAATTGAGGTATCCCCTCCGGAAGTTGAAGTCAAACGCCAGCGAGCGCTGCCGGTTTCCACGACTCTGATATCGCCGCTGATTGTAACCTCATCCAGGCCCATGTCGTTGTTGGACAACATATTGGGCGTGTTGAAAGTGATGTTGTAATAGTTCTGGTTTCTGTTACCAGGAGCATCCTGCTCAGTGCCGGTAATGAGAAAGGTCGAACCCATACTCCATGTAGCGGTGGGTACATGACCTTCATCACGAGCATGTTCGTAAGTACTGCCGTCTCCAAACTCCAGAGAGCCAGACGTGACTTCAACCACGCCTGTATCTGTTACGGCGACATATCCCGTAATGGTGACGGCAACGTCCACGCGTACCGAGTCTGCCCCTCTTACAGTGATCGTCTCTGTTCCGGTGGGAGCTGCACCCGCTGCTACCCAGTCTGCTCCGTCAAATGTCTCCCATATTGCGGCATCGCTCCAGTTACCGGTTGCAGCGGAACGATAATCCCCTGCTTCCTGGGAGAAGGCATGTCCCGTCAAGAACACACCGATTACGAATGCTGCCAGAATTGCGTATCTTACAGTTTTCATAGTCCTTCCTCCATCTTGTTATAGCTTCTAGTTGATTGCTTTATCGCGCCCCTGATTATTTCGCTAATAACATGCGGTTTACCCGCACAAGATCTCCAGCCTGAATTCGATACAGATAGACGCCGGAGCTGAGATTTGTGGCGTCGAACTGCAAGTCATGTACGCCGGCTTCTTTTCGGCCATCGAACAAGGTGGCCACCTCCTGGCCAATCAGGTTGAAAATTTTGACAGTGACATCCGAAGCAGAAGGCAAGCCAAACCTGATGGTGGTCGAAGGGTTGAATGGATTGGGATAATTCTGCTCGATAAAGAACGTTTCAGGCAAGGTGTTTTGCGGCGACTCCACCGAGACCGGAACCAGGAGGCTGCCGCCTTCAAACGAAATCGATCCGGTTGCTCCAAGTGTGAAAGGTATGGTATTATCGAACACACCTGCAACGAGCCTGAGCACACCGTTTATCGTGGTTTCCTGTGACAGCGTTACCCCGGCATCGTTATCAATTATCAAATCAGTTACAGTCGTGGGCATGAAAGCGCTTGTAACCTGCTCCGCAGTGCCATTGAAGCCAAAGCTGGAGCCATCCGCAAGAGTCACCTCAGCCACGACATCAGCAAAGATATCGAAAACGCCGCCCGGTAGGGTTGTCAGTATCATTGCATTTTCGTTCAGGATGAAGACGCCGCTGCCGGCAAGTTTACTGGCGCCCATATCCAGCGTGGCGCCGCTGCTTACTTCAACAGGAAGCGCAGTTAGTTCATTGCCTTCACCGAGCGTGAGCTTTTGCGTGTCTTCTTTTGCAAAGACAAATTTGGCGCCGGCGGGTGTCACCGTGGAGCTCTGCGTTGTGGCATTTGACATGGAGAAATCACCTTCGTAGATGTTCCAGGTGGTAGTTCCAAGTGGTTGGGATCCGCGACTGATCGAGAAGTTGCCGCCGGTCACATTGATATTGCCATAATGGTGCACGATGAAAGTGGTTTGCGCATTGCTGGTGCCCTGGACCGAGAACGTACCGTTTTCAACGAGCACGTCACCCATGATCGTGACGACCGAGGTGTCATTGGGAAGCGTCGAGGTCAGATACCAGCGGGCAAGTCCGGTATCGATGACCCGTATGTCGCCGCCAATGGTACTTTCGTCCAAATCCATATTGAGATTTGCGAGCAGACCGGGCGTATTGAATGTCATGTTGTAATAGCTCTGGTTGCGATCGTCGGGAGCGGTTGCCGTCACGCCGGTCATATACAAGGTGGAGCCTTCAGCCCAGGTCGCAATCGGCATTTTGCCGCCGTCGCGATCATGTTGATAGGCGCCGCCATCAGCGATGGTGAGATTGTTGTTTGCTTCTACAATGCCCTGATTGATGAGCGTATCAGATATAGAGACCGCAACATCGACAAAAACCGAATCATCTGTCAATACGGTGATGGTTTCGGAGCCTGTCGGTGGACTGCCTATGGCTACCCACGCTGAGCCGTTAAAGCGCTCCCATATCTGGGCATTGCTCCAGTCGCCGTTGTCGCGTGTGCGGTAATCTCCTTCGGACTGGGCCATGAGCGGCGCTGACAGGCACAGCATGAGCGACGTAACAGATACAAGTGTAGCAATCTTCTGCATAATGACCTCCTTTATAAGTAGTTGTGATGGCTTAAGACTTGTGCACACTTGCCCTTACCGGGCGCAAATTTGTTGTTCAGGTCATCGAAGCATCCACGGTATCTCATAGGTCAATTGTGCAACGATGGTATGGCGTCGCTCGCGGTTCTTGCTGATCGCGCTCGACCAAATATCCTCATATTTCATCAATGAGTTCTCATAGGTCACGTTCATCCGCAGACCGGAAAAGAATATCCCCAATCCGGCAGAATAAATGGTGTGTGTCACCGGTTCACCTGCGATGTGATTCCCTTCCGGCTCGAAAACTTCTGCGTCTCCCCTCATTCCCGCTCGCAATGCCAGCCATGACGCGATCCGGTATTCAGCTCCTATGCGAAAAAGGGAAGCGGAAAGCCATGGAGAATTTTCTGTACCATCTGAATCAATCTGACGAGCGGAATCATAGGGGCGAAACTCGTAGGCGAGGCCTATTGTCAAGTTTTCTCTGGGATGGAGTGAAAGCCCGGCGGTTCCCCGCCAGGGCAGCTTCATCCTGTCCTCACCCTGGACGGATGAGAAGGTCGGCGTGCCAGTCGTATCTGTTTCAACCTGCATGGTGAAGCTTCGCGTAATGGTAGACGGCGGTTTAACAGCGAGCCCGATGCTGACATAACGGCCCGTCACAATACCGCTGAGGGTAAACTCGTCGCCGCTGAAATCCGAGGTCCCGATGCTCGTAATTCTGCTGTATACGGAATCGGCGCGGAAAGCGTTGGAAAAGAAGGTTAATTCCCCCCTTGCAACCTGCCGTTCGAAGTCATCCGTGCTTCCGTCCAAAACCATGCCGCTGATGCCAACGGAGAGATTCAGCGTCTCCAGACTTCCGGTCAGGGCAAACCCATATCCCTGTATCGAACCCTCACGCGAGCGAACCGACTGCAACCAATCGACTTCGATAGGATTGTCATCAGTCGGGCGCATTGTCGGCAACGGACGCTGTGACAAAACCGAAGGAGAAAGCACATTGTTATTTTGATAAAAGTGAGTCAGGTCTGCATACTCAACAGCACCAAGTCCCGCGACCACTTTCACGTTGCCAAACGATAGCGGCACGGCAAGCAACGCTTGCAACGGTCCCAGCTGATTATCGGAGCGCGACCAGTTCGGACTGATGTTATCGAAGCCTCTTTGTACGCTGTCCTGGGCGGTGAAACCGGGAAGCGATGGGTCCGGGTCCGGAATTTCATCGGCGCGCCCTTCCAGGAGCAAGCTCAGGTTAGGATAGTATCTTACCGGCGCAAAATTTTGTTCCTGCCTCGAATCTGCGGATGAGTGGGCCCCGCCGATTGATATCTGTATGCCGCTTATCGATTGCAGCGCCGCAGGATTTTGAAACATGATTCCAATATCCTGTTTCACACCTAGCGCCACGCCGCCCATAGCTCTGTCGCCGGCAGAATGCAGCGTATAATTATCAATCCCCTGAAATGCCAGCGGGCCGCCATATCCCTGAGCCGCAAGCGGTTGGGCAAGACCAATCGCCAGGAAAAATAGGCCCAGAACCTTCAATATTCTCTTTGACTTTTTCATAGCAGAATAATTCCTAAACTAATCCGCTGAACATGGCCCAAGTAGGTCCCCATGTCTCCGTAGCTATAATCCAACGCCAACCTGACGCCCGCGAGCGCGTGTTTGAAGCCGGCGCCCAGCGTCAGGCCGTCGAAATCGTAATTGAATTTATATCCGCCGCGTAAGGCAAATGCACTTGCAAATTCATATTCCACGCCGACGTGCATTTGCTGATCGTAATCGTTGGGGTGGAATATGTCATAGGCCAGGCTTAAGCGGTTCTCTTCGCTTCCGGGATACAGCAGTCCGTTCGGGCCAATAATATCAGCGCCGATGCCAAAGCGAAACAGAAGCGGCACCGGGTTGGACTCCCTGGCGTATTTGACATCTGCGCCAAAATTCTGCACCGAAGAGCCGATGTGGATGGAACGATAGCCCGTGTTATAGCGAATGCCAAAATCAAACAGCAGGCCATTGGCCCAGGTCTCCACCTCTTCAAACACACCCTGTCTGACCATTGTGGTTACCCGGTTGCCGTCAAACAGGGATTCATGCGCGTATTTCACGCCCATGCCAACCGAGAATTTGTCTGTCAGATAGCGCGCGTATGAGACGCCAACGAGGAAACTGAACGGCCGGAATGTTCTGCCGGTAAATCCCGGATTATCCGGGTCGCTAATATGCGGGCGCTCATTGGTCGTCTCCTCGAACTCGCCAAAATCCACATACTGTACCTGTATGCCGATGGCGCCGAATTTTCGAATCGAAAAGGCGTAGGAGAGTGCGCCCTGCTGTGCATCGAACATCCAGTCTATGTAAGTTGTCGAAAATTCCATATTCTGAAGCCTGGCAACCCCGGCAGGATTCCAGAAGATCGCTTCCGCGCCAGTTGCCCAGACGGTGTAAGCGTCGCCAATTGCGGTTGCACGCGCCGAAGGCATCACTTTCAGAAACTGCATGGACGTGCTGCCCACTTTCTGGGCATAAGAGGCCGATGCGCTGAGCATAACCGCAGCAATCATTATAATGAAGGAACGCGTTCTTGTATTGTGAGAAGTCATGATCATTCTACCATCATTGGTTAAAACATATTAATGGATGATGATGAATTTGCCGTTCGCCCGGTCACCGGTGTCCAGGTCTTCCACAACAAAGTAGTAGACGCCGGAGGCGATAATCTGATTATTGATACTGAGCTGGAACCACGGATCACCGAATGTTTCCCGGTCATGCTCAAGCGTCGTAATCAACTGGCCGGTATAGGAAAATATCCTGATGCTGCAGCGATCCGTCAAACCCATAAACTGGATTCTATCGCCTATCTCGCCTCCCGGGTCAGAGCCGGTCAAACCGCTTGTTACGACCAGTGGATTTGGCACGACATACACTTTGCCGAGTCTTTGCACGGGCGGAGCTTGCGTCTCATGTTCCGTAAGGTTGGTCATACCGCTCCTGCCGCCCTGCTCATCCACCGAGACCACCGCATAAGTAATATTATCGCCGAGATTGCTTTCGGGATCGATAATAGAATATTCCCCGTCGCTGAAATACTCCGGGTCTCCCGGAAATACAGAGTCGATGACCGTCCACGGTCCCAAAGGATGCGGCGCGCGCATAACTTCGTAATGACTGAAAGCAGCCTGAAGCCTGGGTGACTGAAATGATTCCACCTGCGGTCCCCAAATTATCAGGTTGGCGGCAGCACGCGTGTTTTCAATACGGATCGCCGGCGCCGGCGCAGGGATGGGGATGGTGTTGTACCTCCCGCGCGCTGGCGCTTCTTCCGGCTTATACTGCAAGCTGTCGTGCTTGACCAGCGGTCGCCCGGTATACATTTGAATCGCACGGTCAGCGACGTCGCGGATGGATACCACGCCCGGCGTAACATACCACGGCAGAGGATGGTCTTGCAGATAGGTGCTGCCGATATAGTCCTTGGTGCCCAGGTGGTCGTAATGCAGCGTATCGTACCAACTTGGCACGGGATTAAAGAGCGCGCCCGCATCCACACCGAAGCGAACGTTGCCGCCCAGGTCGGTGTATTGCCTGTCACTGGCCACGCCGGGGCCATAGCCCACTACTTCTGCCACCGAAAAGCGCATGACTTCGCCTGGCGGCAGGATATATGGATAGAAACCATAGGCGCGCGAGACCGGCTGCCACCAGGAGAGATTCGCCGAGGTGCTGGTGCGGCCTTTCCAGTATTCCCATAGCTCCGGCTCAAACTGATTGGCAAACCGAATTGAATCCTGCGGACTTTGCCAGATCGAGGTTTTCCGCCTCAGGATGGGATTCATCCAGGTGCCGGTTTTGGAATCAGCGGGAAGGTTACCGTTCTCATAGCGCAGCAGAAAAGGCTGTTTCGCTTTGCCGTTTTCGTCCCACATACCCAGACTGTCTGCGGGCACCAGAAAAACCTGCTCTGTCTGGTCCCTCCGGCTCAAATGTTCATAATCACAGTGCAGCACCATTATGCCGACAGCCTGGGGAGAGTTCAAGCCGCCGCGGTTACCCGGCCTCGACCAGCTCTCGAAGAAATCCGGATCCGGCAGACCTTCGCGCTCATGGTTGTAACTCATCCAACGTTTTAGATCGTAGCGCGCAAAATGGTCTCCCAGGCCATCGGGCGGCTGGCCCCGAAAGTTACCTTCAGACCAGTCCCCGTGATTTCTCTGATAGCCGAACATGGATGGCGCCAACGTGTTCGCAAAGGTGATAAAGAGATCGGTGATCGTATCGTTGCTCACATTTTGAAACTCATATTCATAGATGATGAAACTGTCATAGCCGGGATAGCTCCAGGCCCGGCTCGTGCGCGACACCTGAACCCCAACAGGCGTATCCCAGCGGGAGATGATAATTTCCTCTGCTTCGTTTGGATTAAAACCGGGGTTCAACTCACCATCCCCGAGCACCGGAAAATTCTCGATCTTTCTGAGCTCGAGCGGCGAGCTATACACACCGACCACCGGAACAGGCTCGCCATTTGTATTGGAGACGGCGCCGCAAAAGGCATAAGTCCTGCCGTCCGGTCGCGTTCCGGCGATCCAAATTCCGCTCCCGAATGAGTTGTGCTGGCCGGGAAAATTTCTCCGGTCCAGCACCATTCTGGAATTGGGGGGCCACTCCATAGATGGCGTGCCGGGTTGTATGGTGCCCCCCGCATTGTACGCTCGTCCTAATTCTCCCGTATTGTACACCGTCTGGTGCAGCAGTCCGCGCCGGTGTACGCGCCAGTCACGTTGTTGCGAATATGACTCGTTGACAGTGGTCCCAAATAGCAGGACCATGACAATAAAACCGATACGTTTCATTTTCTCTTCAACCATATTTTAAAACTCGAGAACCATTCCGAAGGTAAAAGACCTCGGCTGATTGCTATAGATCAAGAATGATTGGTCCACACTGAACGGCCCCTGTCTTCCTTTATCCCACCAGTAGCGGATGCCGTTTTCTTTATGATCAATTGGGAATTCTTCATAGTATTGCAGAGGCAGATTGGGGTTGGTCGCCGTTGGTCTGTCGAACAGATAGTCGTAATTCAGAATCTTGTTATTGAACAGATTGAACACTTCCATATAGAAGCTGGCGGGCATCCCGAAGAAATCGCGCACGGTTTTGGTCACCCTCAAGTCGGTATTGTATTCCATAGGTGCGCGCTCTACATTGATGAGCCTGATGTCAGAGGGAGAGGTGTAAGGTCTGCCGCTGCGAATGGTGCTGTGCAGGGAAACATTCAGGTCCGACAGCGGATTGCCACCCAACACTTTCGGTCCCCATCCCTGGCCGGTGACATAGCCGAGCGTGACGACTATGTTATGCGTTCTATCAAAATCCAAGACGATATCGCGCGTCGGTACATTTGTCAGGTCAGTTGTCACCACGCCCAGAGTATCGCGATTGAAGATCGGGGTTGCGGCTGTTGCGGTTGCGCTTTTTCCGGTTGCATAGCTGAACTGGTAATTGATCGAGCCGCTAAGCGCGCCCCTGCGCTTGTTCAAAGCAATGCGGAATCCCCGGATATCGGCATAGTCGAGATTGAAGTAGGAGCTAACCTGATAGCCTGCTCTTTCATCCAGGAAATCTGCCTGTTGCACAAGATTCTTCACATCCTTATAGTAACCGCTAATGTCCAGAGTAAAACCCTCTCCAAGTCCCTGGACAACGCCCATGTCATAACTGTTTGTGGTTTCAGGCTTAAGCCTTGGGTTCCCCAGAATCAGCGGATCGTTCAAACGTTGCCCAAGCCTTCGTGATACGATGTACTGAAATGACGGCCTTTGCATAAACGCGCCGTAGTTGAGATGAAAAACTGTGTTGGTCGAGATCGGGAATGACACGCCTATGCGGGGTTGCAAACGTACGTGAAGCGGCGGGTCTTGCCTGTCGGCGTTGGTAGGATCAAATCTACCCACCGAGTCCGGATTTCCAAACGGAGTGAAAAGGTCGGGGTAGTAATCCACGCCAGAGTACCACAAATCAAGTCGCAATCCCAGGTTGGCAATCAAGCCCTCGAATTCCATCTTATCCTGCGCATAAGCCGCCGCCTCAATTGGATGGGCGCGATAGCGCTCAAGCTCCCGGCTCGAACGCACGTCCAGAAAGTTTGAGACATCGATGAGGTAAGAATTAAGCTGCACGCCGGCGTTGAAAAGATGCGCATTGGTGATCTGGCTAGTGAAGCCGCCATCGAAAGAGAGTGTACGGGTTTTCTCCTCGGTAAACGTATCATACCCAATCTGATAGTCGAAGCGGTCCGGCGAATTGTTGTTCGGGAAGGCGAGGGTCCCGACCACCCAGTTGAAATTCACAGAATCGGGCAGACTACTGGGAACCGGCGCGGCGCCCAACTTATCGTTGGTAAACAGCGAGTTTAGTTTCAATTCGTAGAATGTGCTGTGACTGATCGCGTGCGTAAACCGCACACCGAGCTGTGTGTTGACCCTTTTTCTCTCCCGAACGCCCGTGATGCGGTCCCACAGCCAGCGCTGATAGCCGCTAACCCCGTTTGAGCCCGGGAAATCAAGATCGCTCAGATGTGTCAGGCCGCCGCTAAAACGAAGGGTAGTCGCACCGCCCAAATCGGTAACTACATTGCCCATCGCCTGATTTTCGATGTTCGGTTGTTCCGTCGGGAAGACCGGGGCTTGTCGGTTTGATCGCAGCGCCACAAACATTCTCATTCGATCATTTATGGGGCCGCCGGTTGCGGCTTCGAGAGAGTAATCGACATCATTGCCGTAGGTGCGTCCGATATCTCTTCTGGTTTGATCCCAGAGCGCTTGTGCCACAGCAAGCTGCACCAGCGTGTCGCCGGCAAAACTGCTGGTGAGTCCGGATGCCATCGAGCCATAGTATGGTTGCGATTGGTCTGCGCCCGGGTCTCCGGTCAACCAGATATCACCCTCGAGCAGCAATCTAATATAGTCATTCGCTTCCGGCTCGAAGACGCTCGGCCCGAAATGTTTCCGTGCCGGCGCCCGCATGCGTGATTCAATTCTGGATTCCCAGACCTGCGACCCTCCCTCTTTCATCGAAATATTGACCACTCCGGACTGGGCATTGCCATATTGGGCGCCAAAGCCACTGGTGATGACCTCGACTTCCTCGACGCCGCTCATGATGGGCTGGAAAGCCGAGGAGCGATCCAGCGGATTGACAATACCCATCCCTTGCAGCGTATAATATTCCTCGCCCTCACGCCCTCCCCTGAAGTGGCCGTCGATAACGTCGGCAGCGAGGTCTATGACGTCGCTGATATCTCTGATGCCCGGCAGCTTCTGCACTTCATCGAAGCGGACAATGGAGCTGGTGGAGGTCTTGTCTTTTTCGACATCGGGCCGGACAGCCTGCACGACCACCTCCTGCATTTCAACGGCGGATTGACCGAGACTGAAATCTATGTTCGTGGTTCGCCCGACATTCACGATAGCACCCACCACGACCATGGCCTCATATCCGATCATGCTTGCGCGCAGGTCGTACTTGCCCGGCGGGATGTTCAAGATATAGTATTCGCCGTCTGCATCAGCGGCAGCGCCCATCATCGTTCCAACAACCACTACGTTTGCTCCCGGCAGCGGATCGCCGGTTTCAGCATCGGTAACTGTGCCGGCTATTTTGCCAACGCTTTGGCCAAAGAGCGGGCTTTGCCATAAAAAAGTCGCCAGCATGACATAAAGACAACATCTTACAAACAGAAGCAAGCGATGAGAGTCGAAAGGAGATTGACTCCTCCGTCCATTAACATAATGCTGAGAACGTACCTTTAGCATGCTGCCTCCTGTTCTCTTAGTCACACGCTTTCGTTGCCTCTGGCCTGCTTCGTCCTGTGTCTCTGATTTGTCGCGTAGTTGTTCGCGCTTCGAGGAATCGATCTTGGTGTGGGGCAGTGGAGTGGGGTTTGATTCGCTTTTGACTCTATGTGGGCAGATATCGCGTTTATGCCATTGGGGGGCGAAACGTTCACTGAAAACCCTGCCCTGGTTTCCAGTATCGTCTTGTTCTTTTGCGTGATAGAGTAACATCATCCTGTCTGCATATACTCAAAGTAAAAGATTGGATTTACCCTTCAAGGGCATTTTTCACTTTCGTTCCTGCAGCTCGCCATTTATGTAGACATTTGTCATATTCAGGTCTTTATAGTGGCGGAGCCGATTCCCTTCCTTGACGCCATCAAAACGGCAGTCATAGATATTCAGATTCGTCACCGGAGAGCGTTCGTAGCCGATCAGGGAGAGCGCATATTTGCTCTTCGCGCTGGTGACATTGCTAACATAGATATTGCGAACCACGGGCGTAAACTGCCCGACATCGCCTTCGCCATAGTTGTAATTGACCAGGACGACAGCTTCGCTAACCTCACCAACCGTGACATTGCGCATGAAGATATTCTCGGCAATGCCGCCGCGCAAAGAATTGGTTTTGATGCGCAATGCCCGCTCCAGGTTCGGGCTGTCCATCACACAATCTTCGACAAAGACAT
>CAZVSL010000037.1:0-2470 GCA_964629935.1 uncultured Calditrichaceae bacterium
CTATGTCAATGAAGCCAAGCGCCAGGTGTTCGGCATCGTCGGCATCGATTCGCTCGCCGGTCCCACCGAGCTTGTGGTGCTGTGCGATGATACAGCCGAGCCAACTCACGTGGCCCGCGATCTGTTTGCGCAGGCAGAGCATGATACTGACACGCGCGTGGTTTGCGTGACCACATCTTCCGGGCTTGCGCATGAGGTACAAAAAGCTGTCGCTAAATTGCTGCCTGCAAGCAAGCGCCTGGACATCCTGCAACCGGCTATTTCTAACTATGGCGCAATTGTCGTGGCGAAAGACGAGCGCGCAGCAAATTCACTTGTCAACCATATCGCGCCCGAACATCTACAGATTATTACCCGCGATCCGCACCAGCATCTTGACCAGATCACCACCGCCGGCGCCATATTTCTGGGGCCAAACACGCCATCGGTTCTGGGCGACTATTGTGCCGGACCCAATCATGTCTTGCCGACCGGCCGCAGCGCCCGTTTCTCCTCACCGTTGAGTGTGATGGATTTTATGAAGTTTTCGTCGGTTATGGAATGTGAGCCGGCGGCGTTTCAAAAATATGCACTTCTGGCTGCACAATTTGCTGAACTTGAAGGTCTGGACAATCACAAACAAGCCATCGCGTGTCGCCAATGAATTCCTTTCTTGACAACATCAAAGCAGGCCTGAGAGCCAGACAGGCATACCATCTGCAGGAGCGCGACTACAGGATCAAACTCAACCAGAACGAAAGCCCCTATGATGTTCCAGACTGGCTTAAAGAGGATATCTGGTCCGAATTCAAGACGCGCACATGGAATCGCTATCCCGATTTCGGTAACAAGATTCTGATTGAGAAGTTAGCCGAATATTGTGGCAGGCCGGCGGAGAGCATCCTGATCGGTAACGGCTCCAACGAACTGCTTCAGGTGCTCATGTCAGCCGTCATCAGCCCGGGCAAGCGCGTGCTGATGGTTGCGCCAACTTTCTCCGTCTATGAAAAACTAGCCCATGCGGCGGAGGCAGCAATCGTCGAAACGGAGTTCGATGAAGATTGGCGCTTTCCCGTCGAAGATATTGTGGCGCAACTTGCGCGGCAAAAAGTGGATCTGTGTATCCTGTGCTCGCCGAACAGTCCCACCGGTTCGCTGCTGCAACAACAGCATCTGCTAAAAATCTGCCGGGCGACATCCGGCCTGGTCCTGCTTGATGAGGCCTACCATGAATTCACGGAAAGCTATGCCAGCAATGTCCTGCCGCAGTTAAAAAACCTGATTGTGACACGCACATTTTCAAAGGCAGTCGGACTCGCTGGTTTGCGCATAGGCTACCTGATGGCAGACTCTGAGCTGGTCACAGAGCTCAACAAGGCAAAACTACCGTACAATCTCAACATCTTCTCTGAACTTGCAGCCGTCAAGCTGCTCGACAATCATGACATCGTCTTCGACCGAATTCGGGAGATCAAGCAGGAAAAGCAACGCGTGCTCGCTGAGTTGCGCGGGTTTGAGAAAGTGACGGTTTTCCCCTCTGCAGGCAATTTCTATTTGCTTAGCTCTGAATTGGCGCCAGCGGTTCTTTTTGAAAGGCTGTTGTCCCGCGGCGTGTTGGTGCGCGATGTCTCACGTTATCATCCACGTTTGCAAAATACACTGCGAGTATCGGTCGGGACACGCAGCGAGAATGA
Source organism: uncultured Calditrichaceae bacterium (assembly GCA_964629935.1). GTDB lineage: Bacteria > Zhuqueibacterota > Zhuqueibacteria > Oceanimicrobiales > Oceanimicrobiaceae > CAZVSL01. The sequence goes on from CAZVSL010000037.1 coordinate 1,674, forward strand.
TGTTTTCTTAGAAGCGCTGAGGCAAGCCGTTCACCATTAATCCGGAAGGATCATGTCTAAAATCACACTTGAGAGAAAAACCAACGAGACTGAAATCAAGCTCACGTTTGAGCCTTATGGAACGGGCAAAGCAAGGATCGCAACCGGCGTTGGCTTCTTCGATCACATGTTGCATTTGCTTTCTTTCCACGCTGCTTTCGACCTCGAAGTAAAGGCAAAGGGCGACCTCGAAGTCTGCGGCCACCACACGGTCGAGGATGTTGGCATTGTGCTCGGGCAGGCGTTTCGGCAGGCATTGCCGGAGAAGCGTAACTATCGCCGTTATGGTATGGCCTACGCGCCGATGGATGAATCCCTCGCCCGCGCTGTTGTCGATATCTCGGGGCGCAGTTTCATGGTTTGCAATCCTGGCGAGCTCAACGCCACTGTTGGCAATTTTGACACGGAGCTTGTGCGTGAATTCTTTCAGGCTTTTGCCAGCAATGCTCAGCTCACGCTGCATCTTGAGGTTTTGTATGGCGTGAATACGCACCACCAGATCGAAGCTTTGTTCAAAGCCACGGGCCAGGCGTTGCGGCAGGCGTTGCAACAGGATGATGTGCGCAGCGGCCCGGCATCCACCAAAGGAAAACTGTAAGGAAGCTTGCTCTGATGATTACGATTGTAGATTATGGCGCCGGCAATTTACGCAGCCTGCAAAACGCTTTTCGCTATTTAGGCCATGAGGTCGTGTGTTCCTCCTCAGCGAAGCGGGTCGCCCGTGCGGACAAACTCATTTTGCCGGGCGTGGGCGCTTT
>CAZVSL010000037.1:2480-8581 GCA_964629935.1 uncultured Calditrichaceae bacterium
CGGCTATGCCATGCGCAATCTGAATGAGCTCGGGCTGATCGAGCCTCTGCGTCGCAAAGCACTTGCTGGCGCCCCTTTGCTCGGCATCTGTCTGGGCATGCAGTTGCTGCTGACGGAGAGCGAAGAAGGCGGCCGGGTGCAAGGTCTGGATTTAATCGCGGGCAGGGTGCGCCGATTTAAAGTGGATTTAAAGGTGCCTCACATCGGCTGGAATGAGATCCAGGCTGAGCCGGGTTCATCCTTGTTGCGGGGCCTGCCGGACTCCCGCTATGCCTATTTTGTGCACTCGTATGTCTGCCACCCGGCCGAGCCGGAGAGCACTGTAGCTACCTGCGAATATGGCGTTCACTTTTGCGCCGCTTTTGAATCCAGTAACATTTTCGGAGTTCAGTTTCACCCTGAGAAAAGTCAGGAGCTTGGGTTGCGCATATTACAAAATTTCGTGGAGTATTAGATGGAAATTATTCCGGCAATGGACTTGAAAGATGGCAAGTGCGTTCGCCTCGCTCAGGGCGTGTTCTCGGACCAGACCGTTTATTCGGATTCGCCGCTGGCGGTCGCGCAATATTATGCAGGCCTCGGAGCGCGCAGACTACACATTGTGGACCTCGACGGCGCAGAAACCGGCCAGCCGAAAAATGAGAAGGTCGTGCACAGGATACTTTCCGAATGCGATCTGGCGCTGCAATTGGGCGGCGGCATTCGTAAGCTGGCAAGCCTCGAACGCTGGCTGGAGATTGGCATCGAACGCGTGATCGTGAGTACGCTGGCGGTGGAGCAGCCCGAAGTTTTTCGCCATGCATTATCCCGATTTGGCGGCGATCATATCGTCCTGGCCGTAGATGCGCGCGATGGCAAGGTTGCGGTGCGCGGCTGGCAGCAGGAAACCGACAGCCTGGCCACTGATGTGGCCCTGGCGTTCAAGCCCGACGGTTTGACACGGGTTTTGTATACGGACATCCGCCGCGACGGCATGTTCAGCGGCCCAAATCTGCAAGCCACGCGCGAGATGGCTAAGGAAACCGGCCTGAACGTGATCGCTTCCGGCGGCGTTTCTTCGAAGGATGATCTTGCAGCGCTCGCTGATCTCGAGCCTTTCGGTGTGGACAGCGTTGTCGTCGGCAAAGCCTTCTACGAGCGCCGGATTTTGCCGGAAGAGGTGTTTCATGCTGGCTAAACGCATCATTCCCTGCCTGGATGTCAAGGAAGGCCGCGTGGTCAAAGGTGTACAGTTCGAGAATCTGCGCGACGCAGGCGATCCGGTGGAGCTTGCCAGGTTCTACGTAAACGAGCGTGCAGACGAGCTGGTCTTTCTGGATATCACCGCCTCCAAAGAAAAGCGACCCATCGTCTATAACCTGGTCGAGCAGGTTGCCGCAGAGGTCTTCATTCCGTTCACGATTGGCGGCGGCCTGACTTCGGTGGCAGAAATCCGTGAGATACTCATACGCGGCGCTGACAAGGTTACGGTCAATACGGCTGCAGTGAAACAGCCAAATCTGATTTCAAATGCGGCTGAGGCTTTTGGCTCCCAGTGTATCGTGGTAGCGATGGATGTCAAACAAGTTGCTGCTGCAAGATGGGAGGTCTTTACACACGGCGGCAGCCGTCCTACAGGGCTGGAAGCGCTGGCCTGGGCAAAAAAAGTCGAGACCATGGGCGCCGGTGAAATCATGCTCACCAGCATGGACCGCGATGGCAGCACGCAGGGCTATGATCTTGAAATAACAAGAAGAGTAGTGGATACCGTGTCTATCCCGGTTATCGCCTCGGGCGGCGTCGGAGAGCTGGCGCATTTCCGCGAGGCATTTGCACAGGGTCATGCGGACGCTGCTCTGGCAGCTTCCGTTTTCCATTTCGGTACATTTCGTGTCCGGCAAGTTAAGGATTACCTTAGTTCGCATAACATCATAGTAAGGAGCTGATTATGAGTATTGATGAGCTTAAGTTCGACGAGAGCGGGTTGATCCCGGCGGTGGTTCAGGATGCTGAGAACAAGGAGGTGTTGATGGTGGCGTATATGAACAAAGATAGCTTAAAAATCACCCTGGAGGGAGGGAAGGCGTGCTACTATTCACGTTCCCGTCAGAAACTCTGGTTGAAAGGAGAGACCAGCGGCCATTTTCAACACCTAAAATCGATTCGGTACGACTGCGATGCGGATACGTTGCTATTGCAGGTTGAGCAGGTTGGCAATGCGTGTCATACCGGGAATCGGTCATGCTTTTATCGGAATCTTGCGGTGATGGAGTAGCTAGTGTGCATCCGCAAACTCAGCCTCTTTATCATTCCGGCGGATTCTACGCCTAAAACATGCCGGGACAAGCGTCAGCGGGAATTTTTTGCGCGGCGGCAAATGGATTCCCGCTTAAAGCATGCCGGAATGACAGTCTATTTGGAGTTTCCGGATGGACGCCAGCCAGCCATTGACAATTGACAATACCCCATCAGCTCCCCCAATCCAAAATCTCATCGATCGTATTAACAGAAACCGAATGATAGCTTGGCCTCGCTTTTTGATAAATCAGCCTGGCCATTTGCTCCATGCCCGGCGTCTCGGCCATCCTGGTGTAGAGCGGGCGCAAAAATTTCCGCCGGCCCATGGCTGTGAGAAAGTCCTCGAGCGCCGGATAGGCGGCCACATACTGATTGGCGATCACATGCTGCAGCCAGGCGTTTAGAATTTCAGCGTTGGCCGTGCTGGTAAAATCGAAGGTTTCATCCAGCTCACGCATTTGCGCTTGTGTCATGGCTTCAGGCAGCTTGTAAAGAAAATGCAGCCAGTGATGCGTTGTCCAACCCTGCGTATCCAAATCTGCCGCCGGCGTGCCGTTTCGCCATTGCTGAACCTGCTGTTCTACTTCTGTGAATTGATCCGAGTGCACTTTGGCGACATTGTCAGGAATTCCCGGGCCGTAAATCCATTCGTCGATTTTCAGCTCCTGTCGCAGGTTCGGCTTGCCAGTTAGCAGGTTTTCGTTTAGATAATTGACAAACTCCTCCGAAGTGACGCTCTGAAAAGCAAAGTGGTCGAAATAATCGCGCAGAAATGCATCCCACTGTTCGCGGCCGATTTTGTGTTCGAGGGTGCGCAGGAAAAAGTGTCCCTTGTCATAGGCGACGGCTGTCATGCCCTCGTCAGGATCCCGGCCTCTTAGGCTGAGATGGAGATGTGTATCCGTGCTGTCTTCGATCTCCGCCAGCTCCTTTTTTAGCTCGCGGTAGCTTAGCGCCGCCAGCATTTCAGCGTATTCTTTGCCATACAATTCTTCCATGATGCGATGTTCGAGGTAGGTGGTGAAGCCCTCATTCAGCCAGAAGTCGTTCCAGTTGGCATTGGTAACCAGATTCCCTGACCACGAATGGGCAAGCTCATGTGCGATGAGCGAAACCAGCGACTTGTCGCCCGCCAGAATCGTTGGCGTGACGAACGTCAGGCGCGGGTTTTCCATGCCTCCAAAGGGAAAGCTGGGCGGCAGCACGATGATGTCATACCGTTGCCAACGGTAAGGGCCGTAAAGTTCTTCGGTCGCAGTCATCATTTGCTCCGTATCCTCAAACTCCCTGGCAGCCTTTGCAATGACTGACGGCTCTGCATAGACGCCGCTGCGCTCACCCAGCGAGCGAAATTCTATGTCGCCGACAGCCAGGGCCAGCAGGTAGGAAGGTATCGGTTGCGGCATGTCGAAGTGGTAGACGCCGTCAGCGTTCTTGCTGGTGTCGTTCTCAGCGCTCATGACCGCCAGCAAATCAGGCGAGGTGCGGATCGTAGCTGAATAGGTGAAACGAACCCCCGGGCTGTCCTGGCAGGGAATCCACGTACGGGCGAGGATGGCCTGTGACTGTGTAAAAAGGAATGGCGCCTTGCCGCCGGCGGTTTGCTCCGGCTCGAGCCACTGCAAGGCGGCAGCATCCGGGCTGGTTTTATATGCAATGGCAACGGCTTTCGTTTGTGGATTGATTTTTATGCTCAGAGCGCGTCCCAGATGCGGATCCGGCTCGCCGAGAGCGTAGGTGGTCTCTGCCGAATCGTTGTCGAGACGGACGTTTTGGATGGTCAAGCCGCGCGTGTCCAGCCAGAGCTCGTCCATGCCGGCGGTATTCTCGATGTCTAATCGGGCTGTGCCGGCAAGTTGTTTGCTATCGAAATCCACCTTCAGATCCAGGTCTATGTGCTTGACTACCGCTTCGTTCGGTTTCGCAAATGAGTGTGGATCCGCTTCATATTGCTTTGCTTTTTCCGTTTTACAGCTAAATGAAGTTATGATAATGATAGCAAACGCGATAATAGTAGTAGGACGTGTCCTGAAATCCATAGAGAGCTCCATTTTTTGTAATCAGTCTGGGACGGTTGGGCAGAATATAGACGACAAATATAAGCTCCTGAGAATGGAATGGCAAGCAAAATGTTGCTTGCTTTAGAGGCGACAAATGGATACATTTGAAGCCATGATTTTTGCTGACATAATATGGTGTGTCAGGCGTTAGCGCGACTGCCGAGGAGTATGCATCAAAATGGATGACGAAAGAATCTATCGGGACCTACAGCAGCAAGCCGAAAGCCTGAATAAAGATATCATAGCGAACCGACGTTACCTTCACCAGTATCCTGAACTCAGTTGGAAAGAAACCCGCACTGCGGAATTCCTGATAGCGAAGTTACAGGAAATCGATTTATCTGTCAACGCAGAAGTATGCGGGACCGGCGTGGTAGCCGAGCTCAAAGGCGCCAGGCCCGGACCGACGCTGGCAATCCGGGCCGATATGGACGCATTGCCCATCCACGATTCCAAAGACGCGCCCTATGCCTCGCGCGTACCCGGCATCATGCACGCCTGCGGTCACGATTGTCACATGGCGATGGCGCTCGGCGTCGCAAACGTGCTGAGCAGGATTAGCAGGAGGTTTCCGGGCAAAGTCAGATTTGTGTTCCAGCCATGTGAAGAGGCCACGCCCAGTGGCGCTCATGAGATGGTCAACGCCGGCGTCATGGATGGCGTCGATGGCGTTCTGGCGTTTCATGTCGATCCCGAATTGCCCGTTGGCAAGATTGGCTTGCGCACCGGCGTTTTGACCGCACACTGCACGGAATTTTCGCTGAGAATATTCGGCCGCAGCGGCCATGCTGCGCGGCCGCACCAGGCCATCGATACCATTCATCTGAGCAATCGCGTACTGAGCGCGCTTTATGACCTGGTTGCCGAGCGCAGCCAGCCGTTTGTGCCGGCAGTTCTGACCGTTGGCAAAATGGCAGGCGGAACCAAGGCAAATGTCATCCCGGATGTTGTGGACATTGCTGGCACCATCAGAACTCTCGATGCACGTTCTCAGGCTGAGATGGTCAATGCTCTGGATGCGAAGGTGCGGGCTATCGTTCATGCAGTTGGCGGGCGGTATCAATTGGAGTTCCCGATGCCGGTGCCATCAGTGGTCAACGATGCCGGATTGATCAACATGGTACGTGAAGTTGTGGCCAGCCAATGGTCAGATGAGCGCATCACAAATATTGACAAAGTGAGTATGGGGGGTGAGGATTTTTCCTGGTATCTCACCAAAACTCGTGGCGCACTGATCAGGCTGGGAGCGAAAAAACCGGGCTGCGAGGTCACATTTCTCCACACCAATGATTTCGATGTTGATGAAAGGGCCTTGCCGTTTGGTGTGTCGCTTATGTCAATGCTTGTATGGCGCTACCTGCACGCGGGCGCGTCAAGCTAAATCACACCTGTCGTGAGGAAGACCATCACAGAGCTGGCACAAACATTTTCCCGATTGTTAACTGAAAGAGGTCTCGCAGACGCCGGCGAGCGCATTTTGATCGCCGTTTCCGGTGGCCTGGATTCTGTTGTCTTGTTGCATCTGTTTCAGGAGGCAAGAGAGCACCTGGATTTGGAGCTGCAGGTCATGCACGTGCACCACGGCCTGCGTGGCCAGGAAGCCGATCGCGATTTGAATTTTGTCAGAGCTTTGGCAGAACAACTGGCCCTCCCGTTTCATTTTCGCCGGGTTGATGCCCGTAGCCATGCCAGAAAGCAGAAACTTTCGCTCGAGGAAAGCGCCCGCAACTTGAGATATCAGGCATTGGCTGAGGTTCTGAATGA
>CAZVSL010000037.1:8591-21940 GCA_964629935.1 uncultured Calditrichaceae bacterium
CTGCCACAAAATTGCAACCGGGCACACGTCAAATGATCAGGCCGAAACCGTTATCGACCATTTTTTGCGGGGCTCGGGTCCTGCCGGTTTGTCAGGCATCCCGCTTCAACGGGATCGAATTATCCGGCCGCTACTTGAATTTGACCGAAATCAGATACGGTCGTATGCCACCGTGGAAAAGCTATCCTACTGTGAGGATAGCACGAATCGGGAGCTTGCCCATAAGCGAAACAGAATCCGCAGAGAGCTCATCCCATATTTGACCCGGCAATTCAATTCGAATCTGGTCGAAACCATGAACAGGACCGCAAAGGTCTTTGGCGAAGTGGAAACCTATCTGCAGCAAGAGGCCAAAAATGCATTTAAGTCATTGGTTTCTTTACAAAGAAAAAACGAGATTGTTCTTGAAATTGAGGGATTTTTAACCTATAATAGACTTATTAGAAAGTATATTATATTTCATTGTTTGGACCGGCTTGCACCTAGTCGCAAGCTCCTTGATTTTAAGAAACTTGATTCTGTTTTAAGCATCATCAAGCGAAAAGAAGTTGGGAAGGAATTCAAGCTTAGCGATTCTCACATTGTACAAATTGACCATGATGGCATCGCTTTTTATCAAGCTTTCGACCCGCCTCCACATTCCATCGAAGTGAATTTCTTGGCGCAGAAATCAATAAATTTTCTTGATTATCATTTCGAATGGTCTATTTTAGAACAAGACCGAGCGCCGGATTTTGTTCGTGACCACAACATTGAGTTGTTTGATTTCGATCGCACCGGAAACGCACTGACTTTGACCACAGTCAAGCCCGGCATGAGGTTTGTCCCACTGAATTTTGAAGGAAAGAAAAAAGTTGCGACGTTGTTGTCCGACCTGAAGGTGCCACATCGTCAGCGTGCTCGGATTCCCATTCTTGCCGCTAAAGATGCAATCGTTTGGATTTGCGGCTACCAGATTGATGATCGATTCAAGATCACTGAAAAAACACAAACGGTATTGAAAGTGGAGTTGACGGAAATCGCCGATGCCTAACGAGGAAACACACAGATTCATCAAAAACGAAAACGCCAGAGTTTTATTGACAAAGAACGATATACAAAAGAAAGTCCGGGAAATAGGAGAAGAGATATCCAATGATTATGCCGGTAAATGTCCAATCTTAATCGGTGTACTGAATGGCAGCTTCATGTTCTGTGCAGACTTGTTTCGGGCCATTACCATCGATTGCGAGATAGACTTTATCAAGATTTCCAGCTACGGCGAAGCCACGGAAACCTCAGGCGTAATCAAGCTCAAGAAAGACATCGATGCCCATCTGCAGGGCAGACATGTTGTTGTGGTGGAGGACATTGTGGATTCCGGTTATTCCGTGAACTATTTGAATTCGCGTCTGCGCAATGTGAAACCAAAGTCATTGAAATTTGTATCATTGTTGGTAAAAGAGGGCACAGCGAGAACGGAATACAAGATTGATTATGTGGGTTTTAGAATACCAAACCATTTTGTGGTTGGATATGGATTGGATTTTGCTCAGAAATTTCGCAACTTGCCGGAAATCTATCTTATGGATGACCAAGTCAATGTCAGCTAAGAATAAAAGTAGGATAGCATAGGAATTGATGAATAAAGATAAGCGTACCAATAAGCGCAACAATCAGCAGAATAAACCACCGAAGAAGGATGAAAATTTTCAGTGGCGGAAAGCAACACGAACGTTAACTTTCTGGCTCATCATTATCATTGTTTCAATTTTCATATCGCAACGGTTTGGGTTTGAGGAAAAAAGCGCAGAACCGATTTCATATTCAACCTTTATCGAGCATCTCGAGAACAAGGAAATCGTCAAAGCTACCGTTGAAGAGAAGGAATTCCGGGGCGTGCTCGATGAACCGGCGAAACACACAAGACCTGATGGCACACCGGCTGAATATCAGCGCTTTAAAGTAACCTTGCCACAAGCTCCCGACGCAGAGACAGCATCGCAATGGACCAAAGAGTATGGCGTCGCTCTCGATTTCAAAGAAATCTCCAATGAGTGGTGGAACTACATTTTCAACCTTTTGCCGTGGATTCTGTTTGGCGTTTTCTGGATTTTCATATTGCGTCGTATGCAAGGCGGCGGCGCTAAGGGCATTTTTTCATTCGGCAAGTCCCGGGCCAAGCTCTTGACAGAGAATCAGACAAAAGTGACGTTCGACAACGTGGCCGGAGCCGATGAGGCCAAGCAGGAGCTGCGCGAAATCATCGAGTTTCTCAAAGACCCGGATAAGTTCCAAAAGCTGGGCGGCAAGATTCCGAAAGGGGCGCTGCTCCTGGGCCCGCCCGGAACCGGCAAGACCTTGCTGGCCAAAGCAGTCGCTGGCGAGGCGGGCGTACCGTTCTTCAGTATGTCCGGTGCAGATTTCGTCGAAATGTTTGTCGGCGTCGGCGCCTCGCGTGTGCGTGATCTGTTTGAACAAGGCAAGAAGAACGCGCCGTGCATCATCTTCATCGACGAGGTGGATGCTGTCGGTCGGCATCGTGGCGCCGGTCTCGGCGGCGGGCATGACGAACGCGAGCAGACATTGAACCAGTTGCTGGTAGAGATGGATGGATTCGATTCCAACGAAGGCGTTATCCTGATCGCTGCAACAAACCGTCCCGACGTGCTGGACCAGGCTTTGTTACGCCCGGGTCGCTTTGACCGCCAAATCGTCGTTGATCGCCCGGACGTGCGCGGACGTGAAGGCATTTTGAAAGTCCACACCAAGAACATTCCCATTGCCAAGGACGTAGACCTTTCGGTCATCGCCAAGGGCACACCCGGCTTTTCCGGAGCGGATCTGGCCAACCTCGTAAATGAAGCTGCGCTCTGGGCTGCGCGTTTTAACAAGAAGATCGTCGATATGATCGATTTCGAATATGCTAAAGATAAGGTCATGATGGGCGCAGAGCGAAAGAGTATGCTGATTACGGAAGACGAAAAGCGCCTGACGGCCTACCATGAAGCTGGCCATGTGCTCGTGGCCAAGTATACGCCGGGAACCGATCCGGTGCACAAAGTGACCATTATCCCGCGCGGCAGAGCCCTGGGGGTGACCACAACTCTGCCAATCGACGAGAAGCATAATTACTCGAAGACCTATTGTGAGGGCATGCTCATCCACCTTTTGGGAGGACGAGCTGCGGAGCTTCTGGTGATGGAAGAGCTCACCACAGGCGCAGGCAACGACATTGAACGCGCCACCGCACTTGCGCGCAAGATGGTCTGTGAGTGGGGTATGAGTGAGCGCATCGGTCCGCTCACCTTTGGCAAGAAGGACGAAGAGATTTTTCTCGGTCGCGAAATAGCGCGCCATCAGGATTATAGTGAGAAAACCGCAGAACTCATTGATGAAGAGATAAAAGGCATCGTCACAAGCGCTGAAAAGAAAGCGGTTGACATCGTCCGCAAACACATCGATCAACTTCACGCTTTGGCCAAAGCTTTGCTCGAACGCGAAATGTTGGACGGCATCGAAATCGACAAGGTTATGAATGGGGAAACGCTCGAGCCGCTGCCGAACAAGCAAAATTCAGCAGGAAGCGATCGGGCGAAGAAAAAGGAAGTAGTGGATAACGTCAATTAACCCGTTGCCGCCTTAACGAGGGGCTGCGATCATCATGAAAGAGTTGAAAGTGACATGCGAGCCGTGTTCATTTCAGCTCTTTTTTTATGCGTAATGCCATGCTTTTTCATTGTGCCAACACGACATTCGATTTGCAGAGCAAGACCCATGTCATGGGAATCCTGAACTGTACGCCTGATTCGTTTTACAGCGGCAGCCGGCGGACAACCGTCAAGCAGGCTGTGGATGCCGGCATCAGGATGGTTGAGCAGGGCGCGGATTTTCTCGACGTTGGCGGAGAATCATCACGTCCCGGCTCCGAACCCGTGGCAGCAGAAGAAGAGTGTCGCCGCGTCTTGCCCGTGATCGAACAGTTGCAGCGGGAAGTGAAAACTCCGATTTCCATAGATACATACAGAGCAGACACGGCAAGAAAAGCCATCGATCTTGGCGCGGCGATCATCAATGATATCAGCGCCTTGCAATTCGATTCTGAAATGGCGAAGGTTGCCTCGCGCACCAAAACGCCCGTCATTCTCATGCACATAAAAGGACGTCCGAGGAACATGCAAGCCGATCCCTATTACGATGACGTCATCAGCGAGATTTCGGCGTACTTGCATGAACGCATCGATTTTGCCGTAGCGTCCGGCATCCCGCCGGAGAACATCATCATCGATCCGGGTATTGGCTTCGGCAAGCGCCTCAGCGATAACTACGAGATAACGCATAAGCTCGATAGCTTTGTTGCACTCGGCCATCCGCTACTCTATGGCGCCTCACGCAAGTCATTTCTGGGGCGCGTACTCAACCTGCCGCCGGAGGAATGCCTCGAAGCCACCCTCGCCATGAACACGGTGGCGATTCTGCGCGGCGCGCATATTCTGCGGGTGCATGACGTTATGCAAACCCGGCGGGCAGCAAGCGCCATAGATTACCTCAAGAAGACCACAACACAGACAGATATGAAATCGCAGGCCTGACATGAGCAGCCAACTTGTTCTGTTTCAAATTGGTTTTATCAAAATAACTTTCTTTGACCTTCTCGATATTTTCGTCGTATCCTTCATCCTATATAAGCTCTACTTTTTTATCCGTGGCTCGCGGGCGGCGCAGATGTTTGTCGGCCTTGTGCTCATCTTAATTTTCTCACTGGTTACGCGCCTGTTCAATATGAGCGCGATGACCTGGATTTTCGACAGCCTGAAGACGGTATGGTTGATCGCATTTGTTATCATTTTTCAACCCGAGCTGCGGCGTATGCTCATATTTTTGGGGCAGAGTCGTTTGATTCGTTATTTTGTGAAAGTGTCCAGCGCCAAGACTTTTGAGGAAGTCACGAGAGCTGCGGTGGAACTTTCGAACCGAAGATATGGCGGCCTGATAGTGGTGACGCGGGACATGGGAATCAAATCGATTACAGAAACCGGTATCCTGGTGCAGGCGGAAGTATCCGCGCCCTTGATTTGCTCGATCTTCAATCCCAAGTCGCCGCTGCATGACGGCGCCATCATCATCCAGAACGATATTATCGAAGCAGCCAAGTGCATCCTGCCGTTGAGCCAGGTCACCGACATCGATCCCCGTCTGGGAACCCGCCACCGCGCGGCAATGGGGCTGGCAGAGGAATCCGATGCTGTCATCGTCGTCGTATCTGAAGAAACAGGCAAGATATCCGTTGCCAAAGACGGCGGACTCATCCAGGATTTGGATAGAGAAGAATTAAGGAGCATCCTGTTTAATGCGTTCAAGCTAAGCGATACCACACAAAGAGAATGAATAGCATGCGAATTCACGGTTTTACCGTCGTGGCAGCGTTCGCCTTGCTGACGACGCCACATCCGGCCTCTGCACATGAGCTGAATACCAGTTACACGGACATCAGCCTGCAAGAGCAAAACAACGCGCTGTATTGCAATCTCATCCTGGACGTCACGGACCTCGAAAAGCTTTTCGAATTGGATGTCGATGATAATGGCGAGATCAGCGATGATGAAATTGAGCTTGGACTGGATGACATGTCGGCGGTGTTCAATTCAGAGGTGGAGGTAAGCGTTGCTGGTGACAGGTTGGCGTTGCAGCCTTTGCGGCCCCTGATCACGCATGATGACCTCGGCAACACGTTTGTTACGTTTCGTATGAAACAAACCCTGGATGAGCTTCCGTGGCGCTTACACCTGCGGGTGGATGTGTTTGACCATTTTAATCCCATGCACAAGAATCTGGTCAAAGTTACGCATGGTGGAGAAACATTGCAGGCCATTCTCACCACCGATTACCGTGAGCAGAGTTTTTCGTTCGAGGGCGAGCGCTCAATCTGGCACCATGCAGCTCAGTTTTTGTGGCTGGGCATGGAGCATATTTTTATCGGCTATGACCACATCATGTTCATTTTGGGCTTGATTTTGATCGGCGGCAAGCTCATGAACCTGGTCAAGATGGTGACAGCTTTTACGGTGGCGCATAGCATTACGCTCGTCCTGGCAGTCCTGCAAGTTGTTGCTTTACCAGCCAGGCTGGTAGAATCAGTTATTGCGCTGAGCATCGTCTATATCGCACTCGAGAACTTCTTTGTAAAGGACAGCGACCAGCGCTGGCTCATCGCCTTTGTGTTTGGTTTAATGCACGGATTCGGATTTGCGGGCGTGTTGACGGAACTGGGATTGCCGTCAGGCGCACTGGTGACCTCTCTTGTGTCGTTTAATGTGGGTGTGGAAATTGGCCAGGTGGTTATCGTTGCGGCATGCTACCCCGTCATCGTTTGGGTCACACAGTCGACCTGGCAAAGGCGGATTGTCTATGGTCTGTCTTCGCTGATTCTGGTGTTCGGTTTGGTTTGGTTCCTTGAGCGGGCGCTGGCGCTGCAATTCACACGTCTTTAGCTTTCCTGGCCTGAATTATTCAGAAATCTGCCTCTTTTCGGTCATTTAGCCTGGTTTCCGGCATCTTTTTGCCACGTCACGTCTCCGATGTTGCATTTGTGGTTTTCATAGCGCGCCAATACAAACAAGGCATCAGATAGCCGATTCAAATACTGTATGACTGGTTCTGCCACCGCATCTTCCTGTGACAATTTTACAACCAGTGTTTCTGCGCGCCGGCAGGTACACCTTGCCAGATGCAGGAATGAAGCTGCTTTTGTTCCGCCGGGCAGCACAAAGTCCTGCAACGGTTCCAGGTCAGCGTTCAGTCTGTCGATGAGCAGTTCGAGCTCGCTAATATGTTCGCTGCGGATCCTGGGTATTTGCCACTTGCTCTTGTCCTGCTCCAGGATACAAAGCTCGCCGCCAATCGTAAAAAGCTGATGCTGGACCTGCAGCAGCGCCTTCTCAATTTCCGGCACAGGACCAAAGGAAAGAGCGACGCCAATAGCGGAATTGAGTTCATCTACGGTGCCATAAGCGCGAATTCTTGTTGAATCTTTGCGAACTTTCTGGCCGCCGCCCAGGCGGGTGTAACCTTTATCTCCCTGTTTTGTATAAACTTTCGTAATTCTGTATTTCATGGAGGGTTCTTTCATTTGGACGAAATTTTCTCTCAGTGCCCAGAGTGCAATTTATTGTACAGTGAGCTCTAAGATATCGCTTATGCGCAAATATGTCAAGCTTAACCGCCCATGCTTTTCGCTTGACATTTAGCCAACCTGGTGTTATTTTGCTCTTTGCGCTTCTGTTCCTCTCATCTAACTAAATTATCAGCGAGCTTTATAGCTTGGGAAAATGAAAGTATTTCATAAACAGCTCACATTGCTTTTGCTGGTACTGGGGCTGGTCTTCGGTTCTGTCATCTATTACGCCTATTCGAGCATGGATCGGATGACGGCTCACCTTGCAAAGCAATCCGTGCATCTGCTGGTGGACCGTATCAGAAGTAAAATTGATGCGCGCCTGAACGCCCCCGGTTCTACCAACGGTATGTCAAGGGATGCGCAAACAGCTCTCAGACAGGCGCTTGTTGATGAATTCAGCCAATATCCACAGTTGGAAGAATTTTTTGTGGTGCGGGGCGACAGCGATGTGGTTTTTTCCTTCAATCCACAGCGCTTTAAGCCACGGCATCGGTTTTCCGATTTTGAGCTCGATGGCAACAACGGCGCCATGACGGCGTTTCTTACCCTCGGAAATGGTTATTACGAAGCATACTGGCGTCCTGCCAATGCGACAAATTTGCTGACTATTCTTGGCGTCAATGCCACGGCGGCGGTGAGCGAAATCCGTCATGAGCTTACCAAAAAAGTCTATCTCATTGGCATTGCGGGAGTTGTTGGCATTATTCTCATCGCTTTTGTGAGCACGCGGGTGGTGCAGGCGCCGCTAAAAAAAATCGAACGCGCGATGGTGAACATCGACAAGCGCAAGTATGGTTACCGGATCAAAGGCAAGCAAGATGATGAATTTCGCGATATTTACGAAAAGGTCAACATCGCGATGCAGCGCCTGGAGCAGCTCGATTCTGTGCAAAGGACGGCGGTGAAAAGAAAGAACAATCTCATCACCGAGCTACGTTCGACAGCAGAATCCATGGATATGCTGGCGCACGAGGTCAAGAATCCGTTGCACGCCATGGTCGTAAACATCGATGTGCTGAAAACGAAGGTTGAACGCGGCCGTCCCAAAGCCGAAGCGATGAAGCACGTCAAGGTCATCGAGGGCGAGATCGATCATCTCAAGCAAGTCGTTGAAGGTTTTCTGCGCTATTTGCGCCCCAACGTTCCGCAAAAAGAAAGGCTGCAGATTAATGATTTGGTCAAAGATGTCTGTCAAATGGCGGCGGTCAAGGCGGAAAAGAGCCGGGTCAAGATTGAAACGCGGCTGGCAAAAGGCCTGCGAAACGTGATGGTTGACAGAGAGCAGTTTCGCGAAGCGCTGCATAATCTCATCATCAATGCGATTCATGCCAGCAGTGAGGGCAGCAAGATCATGATTCGAACCTGGGCAAAACGGGACAAAGTACTCATCGCTGTCAAAGATGAAGGGACCGGCATCTCAAAAGATGAGTTGGATAAGATTTTCGAACTCTATTTCACTACCAAGAAAGAAGGCAGCGGCATTGGCCTGCCCGTCACAAAGCGTCTGATCGAAGCGAATGGCGGCGAACTGCAGTTGGAAAGTGCTGTTGGCAAAGGCACGACCGCCACCATCTTGGTCAATGCGCTCTAAGAAAGGTGTCTGGCTGGAAACCGGCTGATAAGTTCAAAGCAAATTACGCGTTTCGCCCGGACGCTGAGGAAGAAAACATGCCAAGCAATTCAAAACACAGAATTCTAATCGCTGACGACGAAACGGCTATCACCGTCGGTCTGGCCGGTATGCTGGAAGAAGAAGGATACAAGGTCGAGACTGCCGATGATGGCAAAGCGGCTCTGACGTTGCTGCAAAAGCAAGCTTTCAATTTGCTGCTCGTAGACCTGCTGATGCCGGGCATGACAGGACTTGAATTGCTGCAAAAAGTCAAAGAGAGCGATCTGTCTGTGGAGGTCGTCATCATCACAGGGCAGGGGACCATCTCAAACGCAGTCGAGGCCATGAAAGCAGGCGCTTATGATTTCCTGACCAAACCTATCGATCCTAACCGTCTGAAGAGCATTGTCTCCAGAGCGATTGAGCGCCAACAGTTGGTGGCGCAAAACCGACGGCTGCAGCAGACCATTCGCAGTATGGCGAAGTTTGAGGAGATGATCGGGCGTGATGAAAAGATGCAACGCGTGTATGACACGATAAACGCCGTGGCAGACACAACTGCCAACGTTTTGATTACTGGAGAAAGCGGCACCGGCAAGGAGCTGGTTGCGCGGGCCATCCACAATAAAAGCGAACGCGCCAAGGAACCCTTTATCGCCGTGAATTGCTCAGCCTTCCCACGCGATATTCTTGAAAACGAACTCTTTGGCCATGAAAAAGGGGCCTTTACCGGTGCGGTAAGAGAGAAAGCCGGCTGCTTTGAAATGGCTGATGGCGGCACCCTGTTTCTTGATGAGATCGGAGAAATGCCACCGGACACCCAATCCAAGCTCCTGCGTGTGTTGGAGGACCAACGCTTTCGCCGCCTCGGTGGTACCAAAGAGATCAAGGTTGATGTGCGCTTGATCTCAGCGACAAACCGGGACATCCAGCAGGCGCTGAATGATGGCTTGCTCAGGCAAGATTTGTACTTTCGCCTCAGTGTGATGGATATCGAGTTGCCTCCGCTGCGAGAACGGTTGAGCGATTTGGACATACTCGCGAAAGAATTCTTGAACTACTTTAACAAGAAGAACAATAAAAACGTGCAGGGTTTTTCCAGCGAATGCATGGAGCTGATGCATAATTATAAGTGGCCCGGGAATATTCGCGAGCTAAAGAACATGGTGGAGCGCGCAGTTATTCTTTGTCGTGGTGACGTTATTGAGCTGCAACACCTGCCGAGGCACATGTTCTTTCCGCAGCAGGAAAGCTCCGGCGATACCATCGAACTCGGCCAACCGCTGCAGGATATCGAGCGTGAGGTCATTTTCAGAACGCTGGAAAAGACCAACAACAACAAAACCAAGGCTGCCCAAATCCTTGGCATCAGTCTGAAAACCATGCACAATAAACTGAACAAATACTTTCTGGAAGAAGAATCACGGGACAGCGATGATCAATAACTGCCCGCACTAACTTTCATGGTGTAGCTGATGTAAATCTTACATGCACCAGCTTTGCAAAAGCTCTCTCACGCCATCACCTGCCAATAAGTTAAACCCATATAATTCAATGTATTAAATTTTCGGTGTCATCTGTTCAGAAAGTGGCATCTTGTTTGCGCTTCGTCCAGTCGTCGGATTATCAATATTGTCGAGGTTGCGTTGTGATGAAGTCGCAGAGAATTCTGTCTTTGCTAATTTTGCTTGTCATTCTGCTCATCGCCAGGGAGTTTATCCTGCGGGAGATGGATGAGGCAGCTCCAAGGTTTGAAGTGACTGAGGTTCAGGAAAATGGCAGCGCCGGAATATCCGCCAGTATAGCGGGAAGCACATCAGGCACAATCACAAGTCAAGAACATAGCTCTCAGGCCCTCGAGACCTTAACGGGACAGGTGTTGGCATTGGATACTGTCATGCTGAGGCATGGCCTGTCTCGCGGACTGCAACTCATGCTGGAAACGGATGAAGAGATTATTCCTGTTTATTTGGGACCGCACTGGCGTCTTGAATCCGAAACGCTGCGGCTTAGGCCGAAGGAACAGGTCAAAGTAAGCGGATTGCGAACCCATTTTGATGGTTTCGAGATGTTCATAGTCGCTGAAATCACCAGTGGCGGAAAAACGCTGCGAGTGATGGAGAAGCCTGCGTTGCGTGCATGGCAGCGCCTGAGCAGCAATTTGTTCAATCTTGCTGCTTACTATACGGACAAATAGACAATGGTTGGAACGCCCGGGCGGGCAAGTTGCCCGCCTCCGGCCTTCCACGATTAGAAACTATAAAGATCGGAGGATCACATGCGCAAGTATTTTATGGCCACGTTGCTGCTGATCGTGTTTGTTTGTTGTCTCGAGCCTGCCCGCACGCTTCTAAGCAGATTTCTGCTGCTCGAGCAGCCTACCATTCATCAAATTCAGGAAGGCGAATGGTTGAGCAAAGTTGCCATCGAATATTATGGCGATGCATCGTACTGGCGCGAACTCGGGCTTATCAACCGCGCTCCGGACGGCAACCGGGTTTATCCGGGAGAACAGATAATCGTGCCAAGCTTCGAAGTTGTTGAGCAGATCCGGAAAACACGTCGCCTTTCCACGGTAAATGAATTGGTCCAGAAGCAGCGCGCACTGCTGGCAAGTCAGGTGGAGACCAGCGCGCCTGTCACGGAGTCGCTTGAGGACTCTCGGGCAGAAGAATTGTCGCAAGCAACAGGCTCCGGGCCTCAAACCGAAGCTGGCTCTGAGATCGAAGTCGCTGATGAAGAGGAATTAGAAGCTGTCGTCGCCGTGGCGCCGGTCGAAGAGGAGGCTGCCAGCTCTGCGCCAGTAGTTTCGCAGAAGCAGGAAGACACAAAATCGGAGACTGCGACCACCGAGTACAAACGCTTTGTGGAAAACCAGGATGGCTACGCGGAGTCATCATTCAGCACCATGTTTATGGCGATTCTCGTTGGGCTGGTCTTGCTGGGCGTGGGAGTTTATGTCTACGTCACCAGAAAGCATGAGGAAGAGGTAGCATTTTATGGCGCAACGCGGGAGGAAAATGATCTGGAGGAAGAAGAGCCAGAGCAAACAAACGCCAGGCGTCGCCCTGATTTCTTGCTGCATCTGCATGCTGACAAAGAAGACGAGCAAGAACGGTCCACTCAAAACGGCAAAGCAAACAAGACTGAGACTGTCTAAAAAAGAGCGTATCAGGAGCGGAGCGGAAAGGGGGACGTGAAACCGTCTTTCGGGCCCGAAGATGCATTTTCATCTCCCCTTTAACCCTCCTGTACCGCCACCAGGGGATTCATGAAAACGAAAAAGATCTTGATCATCGAGGACCGTGAAGACACGGCGCTTGTACTGCAAGAGTTTTTGGCAGATGAAGGATTCAAGGTTGACATAGCATTGAGCGGCAGGGAGGCCCTCACTTTATTTCAGAAACACAAGCACGATATCCTGATAACGGATTTTCGTTTGCCTGATACCGACGGCGTCTCTCTCATGCAGGCGTGCAAAAAGGTGGCCGCCAATTTCAAAATCATATATCTGACCGCTGTCAATGTCAGGGCGCAAATGTCTCAGGTAAGAGAAGGACCTGCCTGCAGAATTATTTCAAAGCCGGCAAGACCGAGTGCTGTCTTGATGGCAGTAGAAGAAATGCTAACATGAACTGCTTACAACAAATTGCTGGAAAGGACACCACTATGTTCGTACATCGCATCTTAACTGCAACCGTAGGGTGGCTGGCGCTGTTGCCGCTGCTCGCCATGAAGCTCAATCTGGACACAGCCCAGTCCGTCATCGTTTCGTGGGATGCCAACAGCGAGTCGGACCTGGCCGGATATCGCGTCTATTGGGGAGACCGCTCCGGTCGTTACCAGGAAGACGTCTATGTTGGCAACGTAACCTCGCATCGTATATCGGACTTGCGTCCGGACCGCCGCTATTATTTCGCCGTCACCGCTGTTGACCATGCCGGCAACGAGAGCGCCTTCTCCGATGAGGTTAACATAACCTTGCCTCCGGACGATGACCCGCCGGACGACGATGACCAGCCGCAGGAACCGAGCGATACCTCCGTGATACTGAGCACGCTTGTTTACAACTTCCCGAATCCGTTTCAGGTCACGCGCGAGACTACGGCTATTCGTTATGAGCTGTTTGAATCGGCTGAACTCACCATTCAGATTCTGGACGCCAACACCAACCTGGTTAAGACCATCATCAAGAACCAGTTCAAGCGTGAAGGCGAACACACAGAAGACCGGTGGGATGGTACAAACCGGCATGGCGACTACGTGTCAAACGGTGTGTACTTCTGTAGTATCAGAACAAAAAATGAACAAAGGATGATCAAAATCGCACTGAGGCGATAATGAACTACGAAATCGAAGGAATGAAAACATGCATCTATGGAAAAACCTCTTGAGACTGTGTCGTGCAAAGCTCTCTGTGCTTGTTTTGGCGCTGTGTTTGGTTTTTGCAGCTTCTTCAACGTTCGCCCAGAAGAACGAAGTTAACAGCGCAAACCAGGAAAGCAATGGCTCGCCGGGCGTCTTCCTGCGCATGGGCGTGGGCGCCCGGGCGCTCGGTATGGGCGGCGCTTTTACTGGCCT
>CAZVSL010000038.1:0-21806 GCA_964629935.1 uncultured Calditrichaceae bacterium
ACCAGGGCCGCGATGCCCGCCGTCAGCGGCGTGGCGTAGGAAGTGCCGTTGATGCGCTGATAACCGTCCACAGAGTTGAAGCGTACGGTATAGACCAATTCGCCGACAGCCAGAACCTCTGGTTTGATGCGTCCGTCTGCGGTCGGGCCGCGCGAGCTGAATGCAGATAGTTGGCCGGCAGCATTGACAGAGCCGACGGCCAGGATGCTGTCCGCGTCGGCTGGTGAAACCAGAGTTGCGGGCCGCGAGCCATTGTTGCCGATGGCGTTGCAGACAAGGATGCCGCGTGCGGCCGCATGGCTGGCTGCCCGGGAGGCGATGGACGTCTGACCGTCCAGCTCAGCATAGGTATGCAAGCCGAAATTAGCCAGCGAGCTGCTGACGATATCCGCGCCCAGCGAGTCCGCCCATTCCAGCGCAGCCACCCACAAGTCTTCTTCGCCCAGAAACTCGGCGCCGGCATCTTCCGTGCGGGCTACCATGAAGTCGGCGCCGTAAGCAGAGCCGATGAGCTGGCCTGGCTTGAAAGCGGCGCACACGGCGAGAACTTCAGTGCCATGGCTGGCGCTCTGGCCGTTGGTGTCCTCATCTCCTTCCAGGAAATCACGCTCATAGAGAACACGCGCCGGTCTGAGCGCCTCATGCTGCTTGTAATCGAAGCCGACATCCATGACACAGATCAAGATGCCGGCGCCGGTCAGTCCGATGTCGTGCAGAGGCGGGACGTTCATGCGTACGATCTGGCCAAATGATGGCCCGTAATCCAATTCTGAATTTGTGGCAATAGCGTCGTGCCGGCTCTCGGCAAAAGATGGTGCCTGGCTGAGCTTTCGTTGTTTTGTGAACGTTGCGACCGGAGCCAGATGGCTGACAAACTTCAGCCGTGCGATATGCCGTAACTGAGCTTGCGTTGCTTCCACACTGACCGCGTTCAACCAGTTCGAAACATGGCGGACTCGCCGGGTCAGTTGGGATACGACTCCGACATAATCGGCGGCCGGCGCCAGATCATGCATGTCTATCGATTTTTGTACTTGTTGGCGCTGCCGGCGCCAGAGGGCGCGTTCACTCAGGAACATGTCCGGGTTAATACGCATGCGACTGAGGCGTTCGTCTGCCAGCCTGCCTTTATCGCTGAAGAACACCCACGCTGTCACGCTGCTGTCTGCAGCGCGGCTGTTGTTGTGTCCATCCGGTTCGATTCGGTTTTCAAATGCCGTGCTGGCTTGAGGTGGTTGCATGGTTAGCGGGAAGAGAAGGATGAGAGCGGGAAGGAAAATTCGCACGGTTGGCGGCGCCTCCGGGTTTGGTCATGGAATTGTTCGATTTACGGCTGCAAGCGCGACTATTACACAAAAGCCTCAACACTTATTCCCGTGGACGGCCCGACACGAATTGGTTGACTCTTGTTAAAATTTTGCAGTATTTCTAAACACGAGAAGTTTGTAACCTGCCACCAACGCGATCGTGAATAGCCCTTTGCTTAAGCGAGACTTGATCATGCCAGGTTGTCTGGCGCTGGTTTTCTGTGTACTGGCGTTTTTGCCGCTGCCGTTCGAACGCAGCATCGACGACGCCATCGTTCATTTGCAGTTCAAGCTGCGCGGCGAACGTGATCTGGGTGATGAATTCGTGCTGGTCTACATCGGGGCCGAGGATATCAAAGCGCTGGGCGGCTGGCCGCTGACGCATGATTACTACGGCTACGCCACGCATGCGTTGCACACGCTTGGCGCGCGCGTCATCGCCTTCAACCTGCTTTTCGACGCTATCGATCCGCGATTTCCGGAATATGACGAAATTCTGGCTGACTTTGTGCGGAGCGCCGGCAACGTTTGTTTGCCGTTTGCATTCTACGATATGGAACCTTCGCCCGCCGGCTTCTACCGTGGCCATGATCGCGTATCCCCGTTCGATGAGCTCAATGCTCACGCAGCAGCGACCGGTTTCAGCAACATACCCTCAAGTATGTTTCAGCACCGGGCGCCTGTGCTTGCTCTCGCCGGCATGGACACCGTGATGTCATTTGGCGCGGCCATGGCCAGGGTCTATCTGGAAAATGGAGACCCCACCCGTCATCCCGAGGCCAGAAGCAGAGCGTTTCTTCGCAAATTGATCCGTTCGCTGCCTGTGGATGAGCAGGGGCAGCTCCGTCTCAATCACTTCGGAAATATACATCAACTGCAGACGGTTGGCTTTGTCGAGTTGCTGCAAGCTTTTGAAGCCGGCGAAGATACGCTGGATGTGTCGGGTAAAATCGTCATCATAGACGTCACCGCTGCCGGCATACCAACGCTGGAAGCCACGCCATTTTCCGATGCCATGCCCACAAGCCTGATCCACGCGACGCTGGCCGAGAACCTGATTCATGAAAGTCATTTGCGCGTTCTGCCCCGGCCGGTCATAACGGTGGTTATCATGGTATTGGTAGCATGTCTTTGGCTCGCCTGCCGTTTTCAAAAATGGCAGGGTCTCTGCGCTATTGCGGTCGCTGCACTTGTGGTCTTGTGGATGTCGGCTCAGATGCTGTTTGTCTGGGGCAATTATGTCATGCCGCTTCTCTGGCCCGGTGTGACGGTGCTCGCAGCCACGGGCTTTTTTCTGTTCGGATACTGGCGGCGTGCGCAGTCCCGCGATCTGGCGGTCAAGCGGCTGCTTGAACGGGAGATCGCAAAGAAGGAGGCAGAGCTTGGCCATTCCCGTGACAAACTTGCGGAGCTGCAAGCGCAGTTGCAGAACAAAGCCGAAGCTTCAGCGGAGCTGAGGAGGTTGGCCGGGGAACGCAAGCAACACATTCTTGAACTGGAAAAGAAACTCAATGACATGCGGGAATATAACCTGCCGGCGCATCGCCGTACGCCTGTTACGTTTGCCGAAATTGTGCATGCAGCTTCCAGCCCGATGGCGGAAATCCTGGAGCTGATAACGAAAGTGGCAAGCGATGACATTCCGGTTTTGATATTGGGCGAGACCGGCACAGGCAAGGAGCTGATTGCACGCGCGATTCATCAGAGCAGCGGGCGAAAGAACGCGCCATTTGTCGCGCTAAACTGTGGCGCTTTACCTGAGACATTGCTCGAGAGCGAGCTGTTCGGCCATGAGAAGGGTAGCTTCACAGGTGCCACCAGCAGGCGTAAAGGCCGTTTCGAGCTTGCACACCGGGGAACCATTTTCCTGGACGAGGTCACGGAGACCAGCAGCCGGTTTCAATCTCAGCTTCTGCGTGTGCTGCAGGAAAGCCGGTTTGAGCGTTTGGGCGGCGAGCAAACCATACAGGTCGATGTGCGCCTCATCGCGGCGACAAATCAGAATATCAAGAATGAAGTCGACCACGGTCCGTTTCGCGCGGATCTGTTTTTTCGGTTGAACGGCTTTGCCATCTCATTGCCGCCGTTGCGCCAGCGTGTTGAGGACCTCCCGTTGCTGGTAAGACACTTTCTTGATAAGCATGGTTATCGCAATATCACCGGCGTTTCGGAACGCGCCCTGGCAGCGCTGAAATCATACCACTGGCCCGGCAACGTGCGGGAGCTGGAAAATGTCGTGCGCCGGGCGGCTATTCTGGCCAGAAGTGAGAAGCGCGCCTTGCTTCAGATTGGCGACCTGCCGCCCGAGTGGCGGGCAGCAGAGAGCCAGCCAGCGGAAGTTGACTACCAGCCGTTGGAGCGGCAGATTCTCGAATCCTTACGCGCTCTGAAGTTCTCGCATGCGGCCATCAGCAAGACAGCACAAGCGCTCGGCAACCGCGACCGCGGTACCATCACTGAATATTTCCGGGGCTTATGCTTCCAGCAGTTGGTCCAAAACAACTTCGATGCAGATAAGAGCGCTGTGGCCCTGGCGGACTCCCGAGACAAGCAAGTGGTCGCCAAAGTCAAAAGCAAGATTCAAAGCTATGTCGATAATCTTTACCCCCTGCCAGAAGGGCCAGAAGGCGGGAACGAGGCTGAAGGCAAAAAAACTCTGCCATCTCAGTTCAAAGGCCTGCCGAAGAAATACCACCCGTATCTCGAGAAGGTCATCGCGCATCTGCGGTCACAGCAGCCGGCCGCCAGTAGGTGACTTTTGAGCTGATCTGAATCCGCAATACCTAACCCGGATAAACCCCGTATACAGCACGGGCTCTAAAACCGGGATTAGCAAATGACGAATAGCAACTCAGGAATATGAGCGGGCATCCTGTGGAAGTCAATGTGCGCAGCAACATCCGCTATTTTTCTGAGCGTCCCAACGACAGCGGCTACATTACAATTCCGGGCAAGGAAACCAGGGACATTCCTGTTACGGCAATTCTGGGGTCGCGTATCCGAAAAGTCAAGCGCCGTGAGACAGCGGTGATCGATCTGACCGTGGAAGCCCGCGCCGGTACTCGTGTGACCAGACAGCTAAGCAGCTCGTTGACGGTGCACAATCCAAATTCCTGGAACGGTGAAATCGATAAGCTGGTTTTCTTCGTTACGCCGGATGATGCAGAGATTCGGAACTTCGGACGCGAGCTGACACGACGACTGCATATCGATGCTGCCTCGCCGTTGCGTGATTTCAAGATGGCACAAGCTCTCTTCGATTCTCTCGCTGCCATCGGGTTTCGCTACCACAGCGATCCCAACATCCCATTCTACAAGGATGACCGGGTTCAGTTTGCCCATGAGACGCTGCAATTGCGAAGCGGAGATTGCGATGATTTGGTCGTGCTCTATGCCTCACTTCTGGAAAGCGTCGGGATTCACACTGCTTTTGTTGAGGTGCGCGATCCGGAGAAGGAGCTGGCGCACGTCTACCTGATGTTCGATGCCGGAGTCGGTGCAGAGCAGGCTCGCCTGATTAGTTCAAATGAGAAACGGCTGGTTATTCGCGAGAACGCGTTAGGCCAGAACAGGATATGGCTTCCAGTCGAAACCACACGTATCGCTGATGGCTTTGAAACAGCCTGGAAGACTGCGGCCCTCGCATTCCTGCAAGAAGCAGACCTGCGCAGCGGGTTAGCTCAGGGCTGGGTTCGCGTGATCGACGTTGAATGAGTAGCTGGTGATCGACAACTGACAAAGGTAAAACCATGCCCACTCTGAGTTCACTAATTATCTCTGCTTTCTTGCTGCAGGTTCAGGCGCTGACAGCAGCAATTGAGGTGACCATTGCCGGCGTTTCAGGCGAGGTTCTGATTCGGCGTGGTGTGGAGGAAAGCTGGCAGCCGGCATCTGCGGGAACGCGACTCGAGGAGATCGATACGATTTTGACCGGCGAAGCAGGGAAAGTGGTGCTGAGCGTTGCAGATGGTGAGACATTTGAGCTCGGCAGCAACGCCGTACTCGATATCGCCGATCTGCGCCAAATCAGCGAACGCGAGCTGTTCCTGTTTCTCATGTCGAAAAAGATAAATCGCATCGGACCGCGCGACGGCAAATCCAGGCTGCGCATCGGCAGGGTGAACGTGATGCATGGTGAGATGAAAGCGGACTCCGCGAAAGCAACCCGGCAGGATTCGACCATGCTGGATTGGGTGCGCGAAAAAAACGGGGCGCATGCGTTGTATTCGCATGATTACACCACCAACGCCATCATGAAATTCAACAAAATCCTGCTTAAATATCCCGAGGCGCCGGATTGTGGCGAGCTACATTTCTATCTCGGCCGCGCGTTTGAGCAGCTTGAGAAACCCGGGCAGGCAGCCTCGGCATACCGGCAAGTACACAACCGCAGTCTGTCGCCGGGCTGTGAAGGTGAGAACGCATGGATTCGGGAAGCAGCGATTGCCCTGCAGAGATTAAATAAGAAGTGAGCATTTTCAGTTGCGGACAGAAATGCATCGTGTTTCTGTCGCGAAAAGATAATTCGCGCGTCATCGGACTCGTGAGCAGACCAGCCTTCTCATCTGAGCCATAATCCCACGCCCACACCGATAAAGGTCGCTATAGCATAACCCAGCGTGCCGCACAGAATTGCCGGGATCACCAGCGCCCGCCATTTTCGTGCTACGGCCATCGCTGCTGCAGTTGTGGGCCCACCCATGTTGGCGTTGGAAGCGATAACCAGCTCAGCCAAATCCAGGCGAAACAGTTTGCCGGCAATCAGAAGAAACAGCAGATGCACGAACAGAATCAGGGCGGCGAAGACGAACAGGATGGGG
The DNA here is from genome assembly GCA_964629935.1 of uncultured Calditrichaceae bacterium. Classification (GTDB taxonomy): domain Bacteria; phylum Zhuqueibacterota; class Zhuqueibacteria; order Oceanimicrobiales; family Oceanimicrobiaceae; genus CAZVSL01. The sequence goes on from CAZVSL010000038.1 coordinate 6,128, forward strand.
CCAACGCGAACCACGGTCATCACATGTGCGCTGGCGCCGATGACCACGAAGAAGATCTGCATCAAGAAAATACCCACCTGATCGACGCCCGCGAGTGCGCCGAGCTGCCGCGGAAACAACGTCGCCATCAGTACGGTGACCGCCGTAACGATCAAAATGCCGCTGCCCTGAATCCCGGTCAGCTCCTGCAGAGTGTAGCCGAGGGCACAGATGGTCGCTGCTATCGCCAGCCCCATGCTAAGATTGAGTAGTGTGACGCCGCCGCCATGTCCGTTGCTGGCAATCTCATCAAATACGGTCGCGCGCGCCCTTTCCTCGTGGTGAGTGTGAAAATGCTTCTGCAGGAATGCAACGGAAGGCAGGGCGAAGAGCAGCAGGAAATAGAGCGTCATGACCAGATTGTCTGCTGCCACGCCCGCGGTCAGCAAATCACCGGATCTGAGCTGTACTGCTTCTGAGGCTGCCACATAGTTCATGGAGCCGCCGACATAGGTAGAGCAAAAGATGGCAGCCAGCTTCCAGCCTTCGTCCCCCAGAGGGATGAGTTTAAAAGCAATGTACGTGCCCAGCACTGTGCCAATGCCGCCAAACGTAAAAGCGAGCAGTGTGGGACCGGCTTCTCTCAGAATGCGCCGCAAGTTTGCTTGCAGCAATAACAACGGAATGGCCAGCGGCACGATGTAGCTCCAGACAAGATCATACGCTGGCGCTGTTGCCGGAATGATGCCGATATTTGACAACAGAAAAGCGCCCAGAATTGAGATGATGGCGCCTGAGAGTCGCGCTCCCCAACTGGTTTTTTCTCCCCATAATCCGAAAGCAGCCAGTATTAGCAATATTGCCCACAAGGCCCAGGTTTGCTCGGATGTAATCAGCGGCGGCTGTAGCATGGCGTCTCCTGATTCTGTTTCTTTACCTCACCAAAATAAGTTTGCGGATCCGGCTCTGTCCGCCGGCCTGCAACCGGCAAAAATAGAGGCCGCTCGCGTGACCAGTAGCTTGCCACTTAATCTGATGCGGCCCTGCAGCAAGCGTTGCGTCGATAAGGCCCGCTGCCGGGCGGCCGCGTACATCATAGATGGTCAGATTGACATGTGAGCGCGTGTTCAGTGCAAATGAGATGGTCGTCTCCGGATTGAAAGGATTCGGATAATTCTGCAACAAGACAAACGCTTGCGCCTGAGGCCGCGACTGGATACCGGTCGATTGCTTGCGGGCATAAAAGTACAATCTGGCTGCTATCTCGTCTGCTTCCTCGCTTACGGTGTAATATCCGAGGCTGTCGCCGGACCAGGCAACCGCTTCACCGCGCGGCTCCCGGACATAGGGGACGACGGCCGGCCGCTCGCTCAAGGCTTCAAGCACACTTTGCTGCGGTGATCTGCACCAGTAGAAAATGTCAGCGTAGGTCTTGAGCAAGATTTCAGCGCCGGAGGGTGAGATGTCGCCGGCCACGGTCTCGAAACCCTGCTCCCGGTTCTTCAGGCTCAGAATGGTCCCGAGCTCTGCCACGACGATTTGCGTGGTGGATTGCGGATAAGCCAGGCGGTAGACGCGCACACTGTCCGGCTTGCTGACAATGTAGAGATCGCGGCTCGGCGAGTCCAGCATGAGCGTCTCAGCATCGCGGTTGCCATCCGGATACTGCACAATGATGCGTTCAAAATCAGCCAAAACCGTGTCCACCGGCGCCTGCGAAGCAGCCACCACGGGCTCCGGAACACGGTAGATGAACTTGAAATCCTGGCTACCGTCGTTGTCGCCGATGTCTCCGATGTACAGGTAGGACATCCCCGGCTGAGGCCCCGGACCGACGGCCATATCCTCCCAGTCGCGCGCCGATACACCGTGCAGCCGAAACACGCCCAGGTGCACGCCATCAGTCCTGAAGGCATAGATTGCAGCTTCACCGCCGCGGTCGTTATGCGTCCACAGGACATCCGCGTTCAAATGGCTGGCCGCAAGCCCTGAGGCCTCGCTGATCGCATCGTGCTCGATGAGACCCAAATCCTGCCGTTCGCCAAAATTTGGATCGTTTGCGAACAGCGGATAGCAGGCCGGGAGCAGAGACAAAGTCAAGAAAACACCTGCTGTCAATAGTCGTTCTCCCTGATATTTGAATCGACAAAGATAGGGAAATGGCAAATGCGAGTCAAGGAGGCATAAACCGGGTGGGCATGGCAATGCGCTTCTCTTTGAGGAAGCAATGCAAGACAGAATGATAAAGTAGATGTGCAACTATCTTTCAGAATAGTTTTTTATGCGGGATTGTAAGCGGGGCATGACATCGGGGGCGCACGGTACGGCTCTTCTTGTGCAGTAGCGTGGGCTGAACTGAGTTGCAGATCGGTGTGTTAATGAAATGGCACTCAGCGCTTCAGGGCATCTGGAGCAACGGCTGTTCCGGACGCGTCCTGCACTAATTCTGCGTGAAGGATGACTCCAGTTCAGCGATTAACGCGATCAGAAAATGGGTATCGTTCTGCTGGTCGAGCAATTGGATAAAGGTCTTATAGCCGAGATAGAGCTCTTCGGTATGTACCCGTATGAACCTGAGCACGTCAAAATGGTTTTCGATGTTTAATAGCTTCAAGTTGTTTTCTCGTTCTTTCATGATGTCCTATCTTGCTTATCGTCCGGTTGGCGATTTTGTTGACAGAGATTTCCAAATCATAATATCGATTGAGTCATCTAGCCGGCATTATTCATGAATTCGCCCTTTTGAGCCTAATGCTGAAGCATCAGGCTCGATCCATGCAGGACGGCCAAAGCCGCCTTCTGGCGGGTTCAAGTCCGCGGGATTTGCTATGCGGACCCGCAGGATTTATCCTGTGGCAGAGGCGGCGATTTGTGAATAATGCTCCGCTGTTGTTGGGCGGAGACTCTCCTGACGCGAAGCGAATTCTTATGAACAAGTCGGGCTAATTCTGAAATCGGCTAAAGTACAGCCAAACTGGAGGATTTATTTCAAACAAAGAATTCAAGACAACGGTTCTTATATCTGGGACATTATTTTCTTGGAATTAAGAAAGATCGTCATGCAAGCGTCGAAAGTGGACGCGCTTATAAATAATTGAAAAATAGAGAATAAGATCGAAATGATGCCGGATTCGCATTAGCTGTTTGTCCTGGTACAAAGATTGTAGATTCCTCGCTAACCAGATTGTGCACACCGGAGATGTTTTCCTCTATGACGCCGACCAAGGCTGTATTTCACACGAAGTTTGCCCGGATCATTTCGGTGATTCTGCTGCTGACCATTGCGACAACGCTTTATCTGGCAACGCAGGTTTACCGCGCTGTTTTTGAGGAGACCAGAGCCAGCCAGGGCAAACAGCAGTTGGAGATGGCGAAAGGTGCAGCAGCCGGGATTCAGTATTTCATGCAACACCTCGCCGATGACCTGAAAATGTTAGCCGCCTTTCCACACGTGCAATATTTCGAGTCGAGAATTGTCAAGGCGAATATAGATTATTTCTTTCAGAATGTCGATCAGGACGCGCTGCAGAGCATTTTCGTTGCAGACCTGGAGCTCAACCTTATCTACACGAACGGCGTGGCTTTGCCTGCGTGGCTCAAGCCCACCCTGACGCAGCAAATCACAGCCTGGACTTCAGATGGCCCCGCGCCAGCCTTGTGGATTTCTGACGTGCTGCCCACGGGGCCACAGAAGTCACAGCAGAACCTGAGTTTTGTCATGGTGTTGCCGCTGATTCAAAATTTTCGGGACCATCGCCATCCGAATCCATCGAACGAAGTCGTGGGAATGGTTGGCTATGTCGTCAACTTCGATTGGCTGATGCAGCAGTTCATTCAGCCGATTCGGGTACGGGAAAGCGGTTTTGGCTGGGTCATGGATTCAGACGGGCGCTTGCTTTTCCATCCGAGGCATGACGAAATGGTGCTGCGCTCAATCTTTGCTGACGGGCCCGCTTGCCGCCAATGTCATACAACATTTGATACCCAGAAAGCCATGTTGCACAGCGAGGGTTCCTATTGGGAATATAAGGTTGGCGATGAACCGGCAAAAATAATGGCGCGTGCACCTGTTGAATTGGCAACTGAAAAATGGATCGTTGCCGTGGCTCTGGATATCCAGGAGGTAACCGGGACGCTGAAGAAGAATTTGCTTTCTCTGTTTTGGCTCGTTGGCCTGGTCGTCGGCAGTCTGGTCCTCGGCAGCCTGTTTCTGCTGGTCTTGAACACCCGCAGGGTGCAGGCTGAAACGGTGGCGCAGCATAGCGAGGAAAAGCGGGCTCTTGAAAGTCAGGTGAGCCAGGCGGCGAAGTTGGCGTCGATCGGTGAGCTTGTCGATTCTGTGGCGCACGAAATAAATACACCGGTGAGCATTATTGCAGCCAACGTTGATGCCGTTTTGCTGCGTCCGGACCACACTCCGGACCCGGAAATCTGGCAAATCATCCGGGACCAGACGCGCCGGATCGCCAACTACACGCGCAGCCTTTTGCGTTTCTCCAGACGCATGGCTTTCAAACCGGCGCCCACGGACCTGGTGGAGATGACCGAAGAATGTCTGAAGTTGCTCGGCCATCGTTTCCGGGCCGGGAAGATAAGCGTTGTAAAAGAGTGGGCGGCAAATCTCCCCCACGTGGAAGTCGACCGGAATCAACTGCAACAAGTCATGCTCAACCTGTTGAACAACGCGGCAGACGCCATGAACGGCAAAGGCGAGCTAAGGATCGGAGTTCAAGCGGTTGACTGCAATGGCGTTGCTGGCGTGCAATTGATGGTAGCAGACACCGGTCAGGGAATCAGCGCCGAGCACCTCGACAAAATTTTTGAGCCATTCTTTACCACAAAGCCCTCGGACAAAGGCACCGGCCTGGGCCTGGCTATTTCCCACGCCATCGTCAAGCGACACGGAGGACAGATTTTGGTGGAAAGTCCCGGTGGACAGGGAGCAAAGTTTCTGGTATTTATTCCCTTCAAACAAGACGGATATCACTAAACATGGCCGAAATTCTCGTAATCGATGATGAAAAAGAGATGCTCGGCGCCTGCGCCAACATACTGCAGGCGTTGGGGCACGAGACCGTACTCAAATCCGGCGCCGAGCAAGCGATTGAAAGTATGCGCGTGCAGAACTTCGACCTGATCCTGTGTGATCTGTTCATGCCGGAAATCGACGGTATGCAGGTGCTGGCGCGTGCGCAGCAGTTGGCCCCGCAAACGCCAGTGATCATGTTTACCGCGTACGGCACAATCGAACGCGCAGTCGCTGCCATGAAGGCGGGCGCTTTCGATTTCATCGAAAAGCCTTTTGAAGCAGAAGAGTTGCAAATCGTGCTCGAAAAAGGCTTGCGGCAACGCAGGCTTTTTCAGGAAAAAGCAGATCTGCAACAGCAGCTCGCCAGCAAATACAAACTGGACAATCTCATTGGCTGCAGCGCCAAAATGCAGCGTGTTTTCGATATGATCCGGACTGTCGCCAGGAGCGATGCTAACGTTATCATTACCGGCGAGAGCGGCACCGGTAAGGAGCTGGTGGCGCGCAGCATCCATGCGCTTAGCAGCCGGCATACGAAGCCGTTCATGCCGGTTAACTGTGGCGCCCTGCCGGAAAATCTGTTCGAGAGCGAGTTGTTCGGCTATGAAAAAGGCGCCTTCACGGGCGCCGCACGCCGTAAGCCCGGCCTGTTGGAGATGGCAAATGGCGGCGCCTTTTTCTTAGACGAAGTGTGCGAGCTGACCGAAGCATTGCAGGTCAAACTTTTGCGCGTGCTGCAGGACCGCCAGGTCAGGCGCCTGGGCGGGGATAAGCTTGTTGAGGTGGATGTGCATTATATCGCCGCTACCAACCGGGATGTAGAAGCGCTGGTCAAGAGCGGGAGGCTGCGCGAAGATTTCTATTATCGGCTTAATGTGATGCGCCTCGATATACCGCCTCTGCGGGAACGGCGCAGCGACATCCGCCCCCTGGCAGAGCACTTCTTGCAGAGATATCTAAAGTCCTCCCCCAAGAAGGTAGCCGGTTTTAACAATGAGGTCTTCAATTGCCTGGAGAAATATGACTGGCCTGGCAATGTACGCGAACTTGAAAATACTGTGGAGCGGGCCCTGGCTTTGACAACGAGGGAAACCATAACCGTCGCCGATTTGCCGGATCACCTGCAAGCCTTCGATTCTCCTGCCCTCTCACTTTCTGAAGTCAGTCTCGTTGAAGCCAAGAAACGCATGATCGAAGATTTGGAAAAAAAGTACCTGCTCACGCTCCTGCGCCAACACCGGGGCAATGTCACGAAAATTGCTGTCGCTGCCGGCATGACCCGCCGCAATTTGCACCGTTTGCTCAAGCAATACGGACTAAAAGCGGAAGCCTGGCGCAAAGATTGACTCTCGCTCAGCCTCGAAGCTCATGGAAATCTGAGCTGTTCGTGCACTCCCAGCCACATAGAGACCAATACGATAGCGAAACTTTGGGAAACAAGCCCGACAAACAACCTTGTAACTTCGTCTCATTCGGGCTGTCGCTGCAGGCTCCAGGATCGCCGGGAAAAGTGAGACTTAGATTTCCTACCCAACAGCAACTGTCGCATGCTCTCTTAAGCTTAGTAATAACTGAACCTTATAATCGCCATCACATATAGAGTGAGAAATCCTTTTCTCACTTTAATGTTTGGGTCGGACCGGTTTCTCAGGCGCGACGAGAAGGCCTTTGCCATAAGCTTATGTTTATTAAATAATTAAATCAATATCAACTTGTCATCGATTTCGTTCTTTTCTGGCGTCGGTTGGTATGTGACTTGCGTTACCACAGGCCAAATTGTGAGCAGAGCAACAATGGATTCGTCACGCTGTATTGTCCGGAGTCGGAACGCAAACACGATCACATTATGCCGGGAAATCGGCAGGCAAGTAGGTTTAGCCCTTACTGTTGAGGAGAGAGTGGCGGACTTCATGCTGGATTTGCAGGAAGATGACTTTCAGGTAGTGATCTTCGATATCGACCGTAACGAGAGTGAGGGGCTGAAGTGGGTTAAGTTTATCCGCCGACATCGCCCCAAAACTCCGCTTATCGTGTTATGCGAGGACCTGGACAAAGAAAGCGCCGCCTTGATGTACCAGGAGAGCATCGTTTATCTCGGTCTGTATCCATTGGACCGGGAGGTTTTGCTTTCGGTCATTTCGTCTGTACTGAGGCGGTCCCATCTGCACAATTAGGATTTTCCAAACAAACTAACTCACCCTCTTGGAGGTGTTTATGAACAAGGTTAAATTACTGATCGGCGCGAGTGTTATTCTTGTGCTGGCATTGTTTGCCATTAGCGCAGTACAAGCGCCGGAAGCAACGATCGTAGTGGAAGCATGGAGTCCACAGGAGATTCATGATCTCGGCTGGACTTCTCATCCTTCGACCGGTCTCAAGACTGTTGGTGTGGGGGAACTGGTTTACTTATTTGCGCAGGATGCCGGAGGCGAAGAGGTGACAGCGGTTGCCTGGGCCATCAACAATGCGCCGGACGCCTCTGCTGCCGTTCTGGACAGCGCCGATACGCAACGCACGACCTTCCGCGCCGATGTTGCCGGCGCCTATGAAATTCAGGCGACCGTCACCACGGCCGGCGGCGCTTCGGATGCAACGGTTACGATTACGGCAGCCAATTATGTTGGCGTTGGCATCTGGACAGATTTACAGCAAGATGCCAGCGGCGCCGCCTGTGCGCCCTGCCATACCGACAAAGTGCAGCAGTGGGTGGAAACCCAGCATCCCACCATTTTTAAGGACGGTATCGACGGTGTTGCCAGCAGCCATTATAATGAAGGTTGTATCGAATGCCACACCCTCGGTTTCAACGAAGAGCCAGAGGCTGTCAATGGCGGCTTTGATGATGTCGCTACAGACCAGGGCTGGACATTCCCGGAAGTGCTGGAAGAAGGCAACTGGGATAGCCTGGTCACGAATTTTCCGGATCTGGCGAAACTTGCCAGCATCCAGTGTGAAAATTGCCATGGTCCGGCAAGTCAGCACGTTGGTCCCCCACTGGATGTCACCACGATGGACGTGACGCTGGATGAAGGGGCCTGTGGCCGCTGCCACGACGAGGAGCCCTATCACCGGAAGAATATCCAATGGAAACGTTCCGGCCACTCCGCTGGCGACGTTGCATTCGGTGCAGGCCGGGAAGCGTGCGCTCCCTGTCACTCCGGCCGCGGTTTTGTAAATCAGGTAGATCCTGACGTGCCGTTTGAAAACGGCCTTGGCTTTGCATTTATCTCCTGCGCAGTCTGCCACGATCCGCACAGCGAAGATTTGCATGCGCAGGTGCGCAATCTCGACGATGTGACGCTTATGAATGGCGAAACCTTCACGTTCGGCGGCGCCAGCAAACTCTGTATGAATTGCCACCTTTCGCGTCGGGATGCAGAGGAGTATGTGCAGGAATATCACGACCATTACGGTCCGCATCACAGCACACAGGCTGATGTCCTGGCGGGCGCCAATGCTATCACATTTGGCATGGATATCCCCAGCACAAATCACAGCGGCGTCATCGAGAATACTTGTGTTGACTGTCACATGGCGCCCACACCTGGCACGGACGATCCTGCACGTGACCGGATCGGCGAACACAGCTTTGCCATGCATTGGGATGGCGGTACGCCCGATGATCCGACTGACGATGTTGACCACGTAACGCCATGCCAGTCCTGCCACGGCCCCATCACAAAATTTGATGACATCATGGCCAAAGTAGACTATGACCGCGATGGCGCCATCGAGAATGTCCGCGCCGAGTTGAGCGGTGTGCTCGATATGGTCGGCATGCTGCTGCCGCCGCTGGGCGAACCTGAAGTCAATGTCATTGCTGAAGATTATGATCCAGCTCTGCCTGGCCTGACGCCGGAAGAGGTGGCACAACGCAAGCTTTTTCTGAAAGCAGCCTACAACTACTTTGTTGTCGAGGAAGACGGCAGTCACGGCTTGCACAACTTTCAGTATGAAATGGGCTTGCTCCGGGCTGCGCATAACGCACTTACAACGGGCAGCCTCGGCGCCGGCATGATCGAAGCAATCGCCGATGTCCCGAACGATCAGGGCAAGCAAGTTCGCGTCGTCTGGACGCGCTTCAGCGGCGATGGCGTGGGCGACAATCCCATACTTAGCTACGGCATGTGGCGTCGTGTGGATGATATGGATGTGGAGCCAGCATTCACCTCTTTGGAAATCACGGCTGAGGAACTGGCCGCGATTGAAGAAGGCGCGTTTCTGCAGATGGAAGGCGAGCTGTGGGACTTCGTCGGCCGCGTACCCGCCGCCGGGCTGGAAAAATACAGCGCCATTGCACCAACTCTGTTCGATTCGACCAAGGTGGATGGCATGAAGCTCTCCACGTTCATGGTCACCGGTCACACGCGGATTCCGGCTGTGTTTGTTGCTTCTGCGCCGGAAAGCGGCTACTCTGTGGATAACCTGGCTCCGGCCGTTCCTGGCAATATGGCAGGAATCGAGACCGAGGCCGGCGCGCTGCTGACATGGAACAAAGCTCTGGACGATGACTTCAAATACTTCGCCATCTATCGCAGCACGACCCCGGGGTTTGACGCCAACGCGCTCGAGCCGATCTCTACGGTCACAGAACCGACCTATACGGACGGCAATGTCATGGTTGGCGAGACCTATTACTATCGTCTCTCCGCCTTTGACTTCTCGGGCAACGAAAGCGAATTCACAGATGATTTTTCATTGGTGATTACCTCGGTGGCTGGGGAGGGCAATGCACAGGTTCCACAAAGCTACGTTCTGGAACAGAACTACCCGAACCCATTCAACCCGACAACCAATATCAAGTTCGGTCTGAAAGAGTCCGGACACGTCAATATGACGATTTTTAATGCTATCGGTGAAGCGGTCATGACCGTGATCGACGATCAGATGGATGCAGGATATCACAATGTGACGATCGGAGCTGACAGATTGTCCAGCGGTATCTACTTCTATCGCATCAGCGTTAACGGTTTCTCAAATGTTAAGAAGATGATCATCATCAAATAGTGTCATACGTGACCCTCTTTGCGCGCGGGAGGCCATTGTGCTTTCCGCGCGTTTTTTTTGGGGGGAGGCGGTACTTTCTGCTTTATTCAGTATCAAAATCCGATATTGATAAGGTCTGCAACCGGCAGCGCTATTCGAAAACCAAGATTGTGATAACGCGCCGTCGGATCATCCCAGTTTCGTGCGCTGTTACGATAGGGACCGTTGATCCATGAGCCCCCACGCATTACACGGTATTCACCGGTAGCAGGACCTGCAGGGTTCACCTGCTCTTCTAAGGGATAGCTGCTGTGCCAATCTTCAACCCATTCCCAAACGTTGCCTGACATCTCGTATAAGCCAAGTTCATTAGCTGGAAAAGACTTAGCCGGAGCAGTCTTCTTATAACTATCGTTAAGACTATCGGCAGCCCACGGATAGGGCGTGCTGGCATCAGCAAAATTGGCGACATTGTCTTGTGGCTCGTTGCCCCAGGGATACTTTATCTTTTTGCCGCCATTTCGGGCAGCATATTCCCACTCAGCTTCAGTTGGAAGTCGGTAGGGTTTGCCCCAGGTTTTAGACAGCCAATCCGTGTAGGCGTTGGCGTCTTTCCAGCTCACCGCGACGACCGGATGTTTGTCTGTCTGGTCATAACCCGGATTCTGCCAGGAAATGCCCGTAGAATCTACCCATCCGCGTGTAGAGTCATTTACGAACACATACACCTTGGCTGTACCTTGTTGCTCCGCCTCCGTTACATAATTTGTGGCCTCGACAAAACGGCGAAATTCAGCCACCGTGACCTCAGTTTCACCTATAAAAAAGTCGTCTATTGTCACAGGATGTACTGTCTCGCCATCTCGTCCGTCGCCGAACAGGTCGCCCATTTGAAAAGTGCCGCCATGGACCAAAACCATCTCCGGCTCAATGTCTGAGGTAGAGCGATCACATCCGACGATGATAGCTGCGCCCATAACAACCGGCAATGCAAGTATGAGGAATATAGGACGTGTTGTTTTTTTATGGCTGTCGAAGTGCATTGTTGACCTTTCTTATTCTTCTTGCTTTTGATTCATTTTACACGGATGCCCGCCTGATAGTGGGCGGGACCAAATTCAATGTAATCATTAAGCTGAGCATGAAGTTTTGACATTGCCTTTCCCGGTACGTAAATGTCGATATCATGCAACGGTCATAGCACCGCGCCGCCAGACCGCCCACAACCTGATAAGGTATCTCCAGCCGATTGAGAATTGTGGTGATTCATTTCAGTGGTTTATGAACTTGAGATTCTCGATACATGCGCCAACAAGCATGAAATTACAAATATTGAAGAGTGCAAGCGCGGGAGCATGACGTGATAGCAAGTTAGATTCTGTTTGTTCTTGAATCGTGCTCACACCGGCGCGGGCGGTGGTGGTATCGCAAACAAATTATTATTTTGCGGACACCTGGTTGAGCCCTTGGCTGCCGACTAAATTCCAGAACCCAACTCAGCGATCCGCTGGTCACATTCTGCGACCCCTTCCTGAACCTTGACTTCGTCATACAACTCTCTGGCTTCCTGCCAAAGTGATTTTGCTTCGTCGGGCAGGTTCATTTCGCTTTTCAATATCGCGAAACCACGAATAGCATTGGCCAAATCGAGCGGCCTGGTTTGAGGATGGCTGCGATAGCGGGTCAGGGCTTCCTGGTAGCATGCTTCCGCCAACTGCAATTCGCCGCGTTCTGTCTGGATGTCACCGACATGTCTGACTGTATGCGCCACGCTGCCGGAACGGCCAAGTTCTCTGAATATGCTCAGTGCCTGCTCATAATGTGCCAACGCAGAGTCAAGCCGAGCCTGGTCTCTTTCAACCTGACCGAGCATAGCCAAGGCGCGTGCCAGAGACTCCCGGACTCCGGCTTTTTGACTCAAGTCAATTGCCCTGAGCAGGTCCTGCCTGGCATCAGCATAGCGTTCGTCTCTTCTGGCCTGGCGTGCCCGTGTCAGGAGTTTTTCTACGGTTTGCTCAGTTGTTTTGGCGTCCCTATCTTTTGCCATGTCTTCACTCCTGGTTTGATAGTCCAAGTAAAATCTACACCAAGGGCACACCCGATGCCCGCTTTTTATAAGAACGAGATCGTAAAATCCACTGACATTAATGTAATTGTAGCTAAACAAAACAAAAGATTTCTGCAACTAAAATCTTCAGAAGAAGAATCTCGTCGATTTCAACTGAGGCTTTGAATTGCGTACTTACTTCGCACCGACGCGCAGGCTGATGTAGTACTAAGCCTCTGATTATAATGATTATGAGTCAGGTTATATATGGCTCAAAGCGCGCCGCTTGCGAGCCTTGCTGATCCGTGTGTTTTGCGGCGCTGTCATGTAAGCCATGGGTTAAGCCGTCGAGGGGTTGGCACAATAGTTGTTGATTGTCACTGCGTCAAATGTTGGGGACTTGCAGGACGTGAATAAACAACAAGGAGACAATGATGTTCAGATTGCTCACCATGAGTTCGCTTATCTTGATTTTCAGCGCCTCTGCTTTTGCCGCTGACGTCACCGTGACATGGGATGCCAATTCGGAATCGGATCTAGCGGGATACAAAGTCTACTATGGCACGGAATCAGAAGATTACAGTCAGTCGACAGACGTCGGCAATGTAACGCAAATAAGCGTCGGTAATCTGCAGAACAATACCACCTATTATTTTGCTGTCACAGCGTATGATGCTTCCGGAAACGAGAGCGGCTTCTCGCAGGAGGCCAGTATTACGATTCCTCCGGCTGAGGACAATGATGCGCCACAGCCACCAAGGAATGTCCGGGTAGTCATAGGCAGCTCCGCCGCCTCTGAATAGCTACGACAGACGCACACGAGATAGTCTCAAAACCGCCCGCCTCTGGTTGGCGGTTTTTTTGTTGGCGGGCTTTCTGATATATTTTTGCAGTGCGATGCTTTGTCATTTTGCATTTTCATATTTGAACTTTGATTTCCCGGTCTTGCCCCAAAATGGTAAGACTTTACGACTAAGGCACTAAAATGCTTCCGTAATGGCAAACAGATGTTTCTCGGCGCGAATATACAACACGCTATCTGAAAGCGCCGGCGTTGCCATAATTCTCTCGCCAATCTCATTTTTGGCCAGCAGTTCATATTGCGGGCCGGCTTTGACCACAAAGATTTCGCCATCTTCTCCCGAGAGATAGATGCGGCCATCGGCAGCCACGGGTGAAGCGGTGAAACCGCCGCCAGCGTGGGAAATGCGCTGCCGGTAGACCTCTGCTCCGGTTGCGAGTTCATAGCAATCGAGGATGCCGTTGTTGCTCAGCACGTAGAGATAGTCTTCGTAGATGAGCGGCGTGGGCATATAAGGCCCGCGGCCGCGCAGATGCCAGGCGACGAAGGCATTGGAATGTTGCCCTTCTGCGAGCGTGATGTCGCCCTCAGCGCCGGGCCGGATGGCAAAGATGGGCCGCTCCGGATGGCGGCCGCTACTTACGATAATGAGGTCATCGGAGAAAATCGGAGTCGGCGCCGTGATTTTGGAGCTGCCGCCGAGCCGCCACAGCAGCTCGCCACTGGCGGGATCATAGGCCCGGATGTAGTTGCTGCCGTTGGTGATCAGCTCAGCCCGGTTCTCGCCGGGATAAACCGTGGGCGTGCCCCAGGACGGGAGTTCATCGCGCGCCGTGCGCCACACTGTTTCCCCGGTTTCGACATCGCACGCCATGATAAATGACTCTGCCTGCGTATCACACTGCAAGTAAACCAGGTCCTGATAGATGACAGGCGAACTGCCCGAGCCCCACTCGTAGCCGGGTGCATCGTAGGCGCCGGCGTTCAGGCGTCCCGGATCCCGGCGCCACAGCAGATCGCCCTGCATATCAAATGCAAACACACCCTGCGAACCGAACCAGGCGATGACCACGCGCCCGTTTGTCACCGGCGTGGCGTTAGCATAGCTGGCTTTCATGTGGCGCTTGTCGATGGGTTTGCCTGCGTCGGCTGTTTTCTGCCACACTATCTCGCCGGAACGTTTGTCGAGGCAGAGCACGCGCCATTCTTGCCTGCTGGTATCGTCTGCGGCGTCACCGCTGCCGTACAAGCCATGCACAAACGTTGCTTCCCGGCTGCTGACAGCGGTCGTCACGAACAATCTGTCCTCCCAGATGATGGGACTTGCGTGAGCAAAACCCGGGATCTTGGTTTTCCACGAGATGTTTTGCATGGTCTTGCCGTTCCAATGCCGTGGCAGCGCTTGCCCGTCCATCACACCTGACGCGTACGGGCCGCGGAAGGAAGGCCAGTTGTTGGTGATTTGTTCACGATTCCATTCACTGCCCTGCCCGGGTTCTCTGAAATCTGAACAAGATATCATAAAGAAAAGCAACAAAGTGCAAGTGAAGTTATAAGGAGAAATTCTGTTCATCCGTAATAGTCCTTATTATCTCGATTCAATTCAATTTGCTTATGAAGATGCGACCTATCTCCAGGCTTGCATTATAAGCTCAGCCGAGATACAAGTCAAGGTAAACCACCTGTGAAAGAGTGAATTCGATGTGAGAGAATTCCATAATATGTGTAGCTGTCTTTGTCAAGACATGACTTGACGAAATGCTTGTTAAATTGCGTGTCGTTTTGTAGTTTCCTGAGTAGGAATTGTACAATTGGGTCCCAAGGCTCTACAACGATTTATGGAAAATGGGATGTCGTTCTGGGTCCTTCTGCTAATCTAACATCTAAAAAGCGGCCTACTTTCATCATATCGCCCAATGAATACAACGTGGAAAAGACGAACTTACCGAAACCCTCGATGATACGTATGAAATTTGCGACTCTCGACAAGATAATAATAATCAAGAGGATCGGTAGCCTGACCCGGGCTGATAGGCAAAATTTCAGGCAGCAGCTTATCCGTTTTTTCCATGATTGCTATCCGAAATCGAGAAAGGTCGTGTGAAGAAACAAACCAAGAAAAAACCCTCCCTCGCCACTGTCCGCTACGCTTTTAAGAACATCATCTGGCCGCGCAGAAAACTGCTTTTGCTGGGACTGGTGCTTATCATTATCAACCGGCTTTCCGGCCTGGTTTTGCCGGGCGCAAGCAAATACCTGATCGATCGCGTCATCGCTGAGAGCGATACCGAGCTGCTGAAGTGGATTCTCATTGCTGTCGGCGCCGCGGTTACCTTGCAGGCAACGAGCTCCTTTTTTCTGACGAAACTACTCAGCGTCGAAGCACAACATTTGATCTCACGGTTGCGGGCGCAGGTGCAGCGCCACATCATCCATCTGCCCATCGGCTTTTTCGACAACACCAAATCCGGCGAGCTGGTATCGCGCATCATGAGTGACGTCGAGGGGGTGCGCAATCTGGTGGGTACGGGCCTGGTGCAGCTTTTCGGTGGTGTGCTGACGGCAGTGGTGTCGCTTGTGCTGCTTCTTAATATCAATGCGCCAATGACCTTGTACACACTGGTACCGCTATGCTTCTTTGGCGTCATTTCCTTGAAGGCGTTCGGTTACATCCGGCCTATCTTTCGCGAGCGTGGCAAGATCAATGCGGACGTTACCGGGAGACTGACAGAATCGCTGGGCGGCATCCGCGTGATCAAAGGGTTCAATGCGGAAAAACATGAGATCAAGGTTTTCGAATCCGGCGTCGAGCGCATCTTTCAGAATGTGCGCAAGT
>CAZVSL010000039.1:0-7055 GCA_964629935.1 uncultured Calditrichaceae bacterium
GAGCGTTCAAGCTGGTCTGCACCCTGTGGAGCAGCCTTAGGCATGAGCACATCGGCTACGGTTAATCCTCTCGCTATGGCCTGGCGGTCGGCTTCGTCTGGTAGGAGAATTCGTGTTCCATTCGAGCCGGGCTCAAGGCGTAGCACCTCCTCAGGACACGACTCCAAGATTCAACTATCGGCTTTCGACCGCTCCATCATCTATTATTTGGTTGTCTTTGTGCGACAGAACCGCTAAGAATAGCGACTCCGTTAATCAAAGTCAACGAGCAGAATTGTCTCGACAAAAAACGCGCAAGAAGTGGGTGTTACTACTTCATCCTCAGCTTCTCGCCTCTTTGCAGCAGCGCTAACGATTCGCGGATGCGATTCTCCCTGGTTTCCGGACGTTTCGCGACTGCGATCCAGGCGATGTATTGCTTCTTGTAAGACGGTGCAAGGTCGTCGAAGAACTTGCGGGCTTGTGGGTTTTGCGCCAGCGCCTGTTTGAATTCCGGCGGCAGCTCGAGGCTGATCTGCGGCCGGTCGGGCTTATGCCACAGTCCGCCCTGCTTTGCAGCCTCGACCTTTGCCAGCCCTGGCGCCGCCATCCGGTTCTGCTTGATTAGCTTTTCGACGCGTTTCTTGTTCAGCTCAGACCATTTGCTGTCATGCTTGCGCGGTGTGAATTTGCGGGCGTACTTTTCATCATCCAGCTTTTTGATGATGCTGTCTATCCAGCCGTAGCACAACGCTTCTTCTACTGCAGCGTTGTAATCCACGCTGGCTTTTCCAGTACCCTTTTTGAAGAAAATAAGCCAAACGCCTTCCCGCTCCCTGTCATGATTCTCATGCAGCCAGTCTCGCCATGCCTGCGGCGTTTTGAAATGCAGTTGCTTCATCGTATCAACGGTGAATTCGATAAAAAACGTACGGTGCAACCGTGGTCCAGATTAAAATCAGCAGCCACAGCCTGCCCTTGAGCAAGTTGTAGTCATGCAGCAGCTTTGACCACGTATGGCCCATAATGTAGTGACCGAACAGGAACTCGAACGCGACAGTGAGACCAAGCCAGAGGATGCCGATGTTCAGCGCCTGCCCGGCCGACGCAAGCGGCCAAAAACCCGTAAGCCAGAACACATAGACCCCGAACAAGAGCATGGCGCTCACCGTGGAAATTTGATGCGCCGTCAGCTCGCTCACGATGCGGCCATAGCTTTTCTCCCGCAACACGCCATTGATGATAGCCAGCACAACCAGGCCAAGCCAGCCTGCAATGTATTTGACAAAGATGCCCATCAATGTAAAATCCTGTGCGTGAGGTTCCGGGTTTCGGTTTCCCATTTCCCAAACATATCGAAACTTGCTGTGGGTTGCAAGGAATTTCAACAGTTTGGTCAGGCGCGCGAGCAGCGGCGCTGTGCTGAATTTTGTCAGGCGGTCTTCGCAATTCTAACTCGCCAACCTCTGCTCACCTGCTTACGCACCGGCCTCGAATAAGCGGTAATTATAGATCATTGAAGACGGTTACATCACCTGCCTTAATCGCATTAAGCTCAATTAGGTGCTGCTGGAACACGCAGCGAGTTAGTCACTCAAAGGTTTACCATTATGCGTATTGTGAAGCCGCTGATTTTCTTTTCATGCCTGGCGGGAATGTCTGGTCTCCTGTCCGCCCAGTCGGGTGAGACCATAACCTACACCCCCACCGATGACGCCCAGGTCAAAGCGACAAGCCCAAGCAAGAACTACGGCGACAAGGCCAGCGCCAAAGTCGAGTCAAATTTGTACCATACCTTCCTCAAGTTTGAGGTCGCGGATCTGCCGCAG
The DNA here is from genome assembly GCA_964629935.1 of uncultured Calditrichaceae bacterium. Taxonomy (GTDB): domain Bacteria; phylum Zhuqueibacterota; class Zhuqueibacteria; order Oceanimicrobiales; family Oceanimicrobiaceae; genus CAZVSL01. The sequence goes on from CAZVSL010000039.1 coordinate 1,809, forward strand.
CAGATCGACGCTGTGCGGCTGAGACTGTTTGCAGTCGCGGCCAGCGACCAGGCCGGAAGCGTGCATCTGGTTGCCAATGAGCATGCCGGCACGGATTCCTCCTGGAGCGAAACTACGCTGGTCTGGGAGAATGCTCCGGAACTGACGCCTGCCCTGAACACAGTCGGTCATGTCGAAGCCGGTACTTTTGTTGAGTTCGATATTACGGCGGCGGTTGCCGGCGACAGCATCTACTCGTTTGCGCTTTCCAGCAGCTCATCAGACCAGGTCGAATACAGCACAAAAGAAGGCCAGGAGCCGCCCGTGCTCATAGTACTATCCGGTTTTGACGAACTGCCAAACACACCGCCGGATGCCAACAACGACCACTATATCCTGAGCAGCGGCGCCAGCCTGGAAGTGGCGGCCCCGGGCATCCTGACCAACGATGAAGACGCCGACGGTGATTCCTTGACGGTGACTTTGGATAGCGGGCCGGACGACGGCACGCTGATTCTCAACCCCGACGGCTCGTTCATGTACACACCCGACAGCACGTTCCTCGGCAGCGTCGAGTTCACTTATGCTGTCGACGACGGTCGTGGCGGTTCTGACATCGCAGCCGTGAAGATCACAGTGTCTGGCAACGGCGACGACAGGGCCGAAATCATCGAACCCGTGGTGAGCACCAGCCCGACGCAGGGCTCGGCGGACGACCCGGCAATCTGGATCCACCCGACGCAGCCGGAACGCAGCATTATTGTCGGCACAGATAAGGGTGGTACGCTCTTCGTTTGGGACATGCAGGGCAACGAATTGCAACGTCTGCCGCAAGGCACAGATCTCAACAATGTCGATGCGCGCCAGAGCGTCCACATCGGCGGTCAGGAAACCGGCATCGTCGTCGCCAATTTGCGCGACGCCGGCAAAGTTGCCGTCTTCAAAGTGAATCCAGACTATACGCAGGGCGACGCGCTTATTCCACTGGCAGACGCGGCCAGCGACAGCAACGACATCCAGTCCAACAGCTACGGCATCTGTTTGTATGAAAGACCATCGGACGGCGCTCTGTTCGTATTCGAACGTCCCAAGAACGACGGTGCGCTGCGGCAATATCGTCTCACCATCAACGCCGGCGGCGACACGGTGCGTGTGCGGCCGGTACGCGACCTGGTCTACGAGGGCTCCACGGCCGAGGGCTTTGTTGCGGACGATGAGCTTGGCTTTGTCTATATCACAGAAGAGGGCGAGGGTATCCATAAATATTACGCCGACCCGGACATGCCGGCTGAGGCCATCGCATTTTTTGCTGCTGAAGATGGGATCGAATCGGACCGAGAGGGGGTGGCTATCTATGAATGTGCGGAAGGCGCAGGCTACCTGCTGCTATCGAGTCAGGGTAACTCTACGGTTAAGATCTACGAGCGCCAGGGAGAGAACAAATTCCTGAAGACCATCATCCCGGCCAGTAACGACGGCTCGCTCAGCCTGGGCGCCGACGGCCTGGATATCACTTCTGCCGCCGTGGCGCCGGCTTTCCCAAACGGGTTCGTCGTGGTTCACGATGAATCCGGCAGTCGCTTTCACATTTATGACTGGACCGAAATCGCCGGTGACGAGCTCGAACTCTGCCCGAACGGCGACAGGCCGCCCGAAGAGACCAACCTGCCGCCCGTAGCGCAGAATGATTCCGTGACCACCGAAGTCAATACGCCGGTGGAAATCGAAGTCACTGCCAACGACCATGACCCTGACGGCCTGCTTGACAGCACCAGCGTGGAAATCATACAGCAGCCTGTCTATGGCATCGCAACGGTTCTGCCCGGTTCCGGCTTGATTCGCTATGTCCCCAATCCTACGTTCATTGGCGTTGACGAGCTGCACTATCACGTCAGTGATCATGATAGCACGCGTTCCAATCCGGCCAGTGTCTTCATAACGGTTGAAGATAACAGACCGAAAGTCGTGACCGTCTCTTTTCTACCGACAGATGACGCGCACGTGCAGCTCACACGGCCGGTTGCCAGCGTCGGCGCCGAGACTGAACTAAGAGTCGACTTCCCCATCTTTCATAGCTTTCTGAAATTCAAAATCGATCAACTTGCGGGAGAAGTTGAACAAGCCAGAATCCGCATGCTGGTGCATAACAGCAGCGACGACGGCGGTTCCCTGTACCTCGTTTCCAACAATTATCGCGGTACGGATGAACCGTGGCAGGAAGATGGTCTCCACTTTTTGAACGCGCCGGCGATCAAGGGTACGGCGCTGCATGAAGCCAGATGGGTTGGCGCCGGAGATACGGTCGAATTCGATGTGACGCCGGTGATTCGTGATAAAGGCAGCGTGAGTTTTGGGCTGCTCAGCCGGTCCAACAACATGGCGGTCTACAGCTCCAAAGAAGGCGCCTTCCCGCCCACACTCATCGTCCGCGCCGCCACACCTCCAATCGGGCCTAACCTGCCACCCGTAGCAGCGGACGACAGTGTGAGCACGCATGTCGGCGAAACCATAGACATCGCAGTGTTGGCCAATGACAGGGACCCGGATGGCAGCCTGGCGCCGGAAACCCTGCGCATTGAGATGGCGCCGAAATTCGGCACGGTCAGGGTCCATTCCGCCGGACACGTTACGTATGCGCCGGTCGATTCTGCTGCGGTATTTGACTCCTTCACCTATCGCGTGCAGGACGACGTTGGCGCCATCTCGAATACTGCTACTGTAACCGTTACAATTTCAGACAGCCTGGCTGGCAGAGTACAGCAGAGCAAGAGGCCTGGCACTCCCCTCAACGCAAGCGCTCAGATACCGCAAGATTTTGAGCTAAGCCCAAACTATCCCAATCCCTTCAATCTCGAGACCAGGTTGTCTTATGCGCTTCCTGAGGCGTCGCATGTCAGGTTGATAATCTTTAATACACGTGGGCAGCAGGTGCGTGTGCTGGTTGATGAATTGCAGCAGCCGGGATACAAGCATGTTATATGGAATGGCCGGGACCGGTATGGTGGGGAGGTGGCATCCGGGATCTATTTTATCCGCTTGCTGGCCGGTGAACAAAAGTTGACAGGCACCATGATCTTGCAGAAATAGCAGACTGAAAAAAAAAGCGGCGCGTCAGGCGCGCCGCTTGCAATCACAGGATACGTTTAGTCCTGTTCCTCTTCACTTTCTGTTTCCACTTCCAGCTCTTCAGCGGCTTCCTCATTCACGACCTGAACTTGCGTGTTGCTGTCATAAGCCTGTGAACGATAATCTGCTCTTTGTCCGCTGCCATCCTGCTCATTCCGTACCATCGTAATCTTGCCCTGGAAGAATGCCTTATCAGAGATATAGATCGAAGGTGATACGATATCGCCTTTGAAGTGTCCGGTATCCCGAATTTCGACTTTGTCATCTGCGGTGACTTTGCCGTCAGCCTCACCATCGATGATCACAAATTTGGCTTTCACTTCGCCCTTAAAGCGACCCTTGCGGCCAACTTTGAACAGTTCGGTGATGTTGACTTTTCCTTCCAGGCCGCCATTTAGATAAAAATCGTGCGTGCCTTCTACCTGACCGACGAGATGCATGCCTTCATAAATTGTGGTCGCTTCGCTGGTCTTGGTCTCGGGGGCATCGACGCTTTGCTCACTGTCACTTTCGCGTTGATAGCTTTCTGCCTGACTATCATCGTCCGAATATGACGTTTGCTCCTTGTCAAAAAGATGCTTCATTCTTAGACTCCGATTCTAAGTTGCATAATTCACTATCTCCTTAGCAAAGGATATCGGTATGGTTCAAAATATGTTAAGCCTTTTTGAAGAGAATACTCAAACAAATCTGCTTTTCTTTGCTTTTTTAAATTCAATGACCTATGTTTAGTTAATCATCAATCCCTGTATCCTATCTCCACACAGGGCAATTCCCTGTCAATGTAGCATCCTTTAGCATATCTGGCCTGGATTGTTCATGAATCTAAAACATGATGATATGCAACAAGTTGATATATAATCTTTCAAGCGCCTGGGGGTGATGGATTGTTGGAGTAATGGATTGCGAGTAGCAGTCCCCCAAAATCCATCAATTCATTACTCCATAACCCCTTGCTTTTCAATGACTATTGCATACCTATACTCTGCAAAGTTCACGAATTCATGAATTATTCATCATAGAAACTCGCAGAAGGAAAACCTCCCCATGCTCTCAAGAAATCTGGTCATTCTCATGCTGTTATCGAGCTCTCTGGCGGTTTACGCCTCGCAGGGCTCCCGCACCCACGACATTCAGCCGCAAGATTATTTCACCCTGGCCAGGATCGGCGACTGCTCGTTCTCACCGGACGGACGGTTGATAGCCTACACTGAAGCACGCTGGGATTCGAGCCTGAATCGCCGCAACACAGACCTCTGGCTTGTGGAAATCTCAGATAAATCTGTGCGCCGATTGACTTTTGGTCCCGCTGACGATGGTGCGCCATCGTGGAGTCCGGACAGCAAATATCTTTACTTCGGCCGTCACAGTCCTCATTCGCCAACCGGGCAGGCCAACGAGCCCGGCAAACAGGTCTGGCGTATCATGGTCGATGGCAGTAATTTGCAACAAATCACAACGGCGGTCAGCGGTATCGACTTGTTCGAGCTGTCGCCGGATGGCGCCACACTTTACTACACAATGAAACAGCCGGAGTATGCCGGTACCTGGCCAAAGCTATACCACAGATTTCCGGAACTGGAGTATGGCGCTGGTGCGACGCCGTTTTCACAGCTCCGGGAACTTGACCTGCATACATGGCGCGACCGCAAGCTCGTGGATAACCAGCGCGTAGTCGTCGATCTGGCCGTGGCGCCGGACGGTGAAAATATCGCCCTCATCACGCGGCCTGACAACACACTCCTGAGCAATGAAGGCTGGAGCCGGGTGGAGCTTTATGAGTTGCCCTCCGGCAAGCTTTCCATCCTCACGCCGGAAGGCTGGCGCGAGCAGCATCCTTCACCCTATGGCTGGCTTTCCGCTCTCTGCTGGTCGAAAGACAGTCAGACGCTGGCGTTTACCATCGGTTTTGATGGCTATCCACTTAAAATCTACACAGCGCGGGTGCAGGGAGACGCAGTTGCTTTGCATCAGCTTGACCTGCCCCCCGATATCACGGTGCAGTCCAATGGCATGCAGTGGCACGACAACGGCGAGCTTCGCTTCCTGGCACAAAAACAGGCACGCAGGCGGGTATACAGCCTGATCAATGTGCGGCAGGGCAAATTTGACGCGCTGCGGGAGCTGACGCCGGGCGACGTT
>CAZVSL010000039.1:7065-11338 GCA_964629935.1 uncultured Calditrichaceae bacterium
GACGCCGGATATTTTCCTCGCGTCAGAAAGGGGCGCCTATGCCCGCATCACCAACGTCAACCCGCAGGTGAAGTCGTGGAAGCTGCCACAAATCTCCATCGTCAGTTGGATTGGTGCAAACGGCGACAGCGTTGCTGGCATCCTGGAATTACCTGCCGGCCATGACGGCCAGACGCCGCTGCCCTGCATCCTCCACATCCACGGCGGTCCGACTGCAGCGAGCCTCTATCGCTTCGAGCTCTCCACCGGGGGACGGGGCTTGTATGCGGCGCAGGGCTATGCTGTCTTCAGCCCGAACTATCGCGGCTCCACCGGATACGGCGCTGATTTCATGACCGACCTCATTGGCCGCGAGAACGACATCGAGGTGGAAGACATTTTGACCGGTGTGCAGGCCATGGTCGAGCGCGGCTTCGCAGATGGCGAACGCCTGGGTGTGATAGGCTGGAGCAACGGCGGCTTCCTCACCAACTGCCTGCTCACACGCACGGACCGCTTCAAAGCCGCCAGCTCCGGCGCAGGCGTTATCGATCAGGTGATGCAGTGGGGGCTGGAGGACACGCCGGGCCATGTCATCAACTTTATGCAGGGGTTGCCGTGGCAGCAAGCGGAGGCCTATCGCGCTGCCTCGCCGCTATACGACCTGGGGAAAGTGAGCACCCCAACCCTGCTCCATGTTGGCGGGGCAGATGAACGGGTGCCGGCGGCACACGCCCGTACGTTGTACCGCGCTCTGAAACATTACCGCAAAATCGAAACCGAGCTGGTTATCTATCCCGGCGAACCACATGGACTCAAAAAGTACCGGCGCCGGCAGGCCAAGATGGCCTGGGATCAGGCCTGGTTTGCGCGCTATCTTCTTGGCGAAACAGATGAGATGTCCTTGCTGCGAGAATAGCATGGTCGAGCGCCCAACGCTCTGTTTCTCGCCGCGCGGCTGCCTTCGGCATAGACCAGAAGTTTTGGCCACGTGTGTTGACAGCGCCGCCCGGCTGCAAAACGCAGGTAAATGCATGGCTAAATTCTTTTGCTTGCCCGCATCAAACGGGCTTGATTTCAAGCTGCCGGTTTTCTACATTGCTATCTTAACAAGACCAATCCGCATTGAACAGAAATGAAGCTGTTATTTTCAGAATATAAATCAGACTACAGCCATTACATTTTTCCCTATGCGATTTGGGCCATTCCCGAGAAGCACGAGACGCCGGCCATGATCTTCAAGCGCGGCTTCCTGCCCTCCACGCGCGACTTCTCGCGCTACTATATGTGCCGGCAAGTGCGCGTGGACCTGGCTCAGTTCGAGCCCTCGTCCGAGAACCGGCGCATCCTGCGCAAGTGTGAGAACATCGACTACCGTTTTGTGCCACGTGCTGACTTTGATTTCACACCGGCCTGGCGGGACTTTTGCAAAAACTACGCGGATATCAAGTTCGGCAAGGATGTGATGACATACGAGCGGCTGGATTCGCTGTTTGCATCCATCATGGTTTCGCATCTGCTGATCTTCCGTGACCGCGAGACCAAAAAAGATGTGGGACTGGTGACGCTGTACCTCGATGGCGACGAGCTGGCCTACTATTATTATTCATTCTATGATCTCAATTACTATGCCCGCAATCTCGGCATGTATATCATGACTTCAGCGGTCGACTTTTTTGCACAGCAGGACATCACCTACCTTTATCTCGGTACCTGCTACTCGCGCAATGCGCTCTACAAGACGCAATTCGCCGGCGCCCAATTTTTTAACGGCTTTGGCTGGTCAGATAATCTGAAAGAGCTCAAATATCTTATCGAGCGCGACCAGGAGAGCGTGCACCAACACTTGCTGGAGACGGAAGCGTTTTGTGAGAAATTCTACGACGGAGATTTACAACAGATCATCGACACGGATGCGTTTAAAATTGCACTCGTTTAGAATTACTGCAAGAACTCAGATGCCCTCTTAAAATCAAATCGTGTCATTTTTTGCAAGATGTTTTAACCGCTAATTTCTTTATTAGCGTCTATTGGCGGTTAAACTTATTTGGTTCCGGCTGGTCCGGGTTAAGGGAATAAGTCATGGACCATAATCACTCAAATTCTATGGAAACAGAATCGCTTGGATACAATTGTCATATTCATCAGGCGACCGAAAAATATATCCGCGCAAACAAGAAACCCGATGGATTGCTGTAGTAACGAAAGAATATTAAACACTTAAAGGCGCTTTCTCTTGCCTGGTGCGCGATTGTAATATTCAAGGTTTGTCCACCGAACCGGATTTGCCTTCGCTTTTTGATTAAGCAAAAGGCAACCATGAAGATCAAAATAGAAAAACTGCAAAAGACGCTTTGTGAAACACTTTGTGCGGATATTAAATTAATCCCCAAAAACAAAGACTTGCTGCTAGTTGAGAATCCGTTCTTCTTCCCGGATGGCGACCCTTATCAGATTTATATCACGGAGTTGCCTACCGGGATTTTGCGGCTAAGCGATATGGGGCACACGATGATGCATCTGAGCTATGAAAATGATATTGATAAATTCAAACAGGGAACGCGAGGTGAATTGTTTGAGAAGATCATAGCGGAAATGGATATAAACGAAGATGAAGGGCAAATATTTATTGATAGTTCTCCTGAGGATGTTGCTAATAATATTTTTCGTCTCGGGCAAGCGCTTACGAAGATTTATGACCTGACTTTCTTGAACAGGGCAAAAGTGCAGGCGACTTTTTATGAAGACTTGAAAGAGGAGCTGTACCGCCATATCCCCGAAGAAAAAATTCATCCGGATTTCATTTACGAAGAGATAGAAAACGCAGGCGACTATCCGATTGATTATTTCATCGAAGGGAAATACGATCCGCTATTTGTTTTCGGTATTCCGAACAGGGATAAGGCAAGATTAACAACCATTGTGCTGGAACGGTTACTGCGTGCAAAAGCAAGCTTTGAATCCATATTAATTTTTGCTGATCAAAAGGAGATACCGAGGGCTGACCTGTCCCGTCTGTCCAATGCCGGAGGAGAAATGATTGCTGCGCTGGATGCCAAAGACGACTTGCAGCGAAAACTACTGAAACGTGTTGCCAATGGCAAGTCCTCAGTGAATTTGGTTCATTGACCGTCAAAAAATTGGAAAAAGTCGTCTACAAAACGTCGCCTGTTATCAAATACGTCCAAGACGTAGAGGAAGGATTTGAACGGAGAACAGGTGGATACATTCTCAAAGGGGACTGTATCAGAATGAAAGATCACAAAAACTGAATAACCAGGGGTCACGAAATTGAGCTCATTGGTTACAAGGATTTCGATTCAGGTTAACAAATAAATTGTTTTCACCACAAAACCGTCAAATATCGGTGACAATTTGTACTACAGAACAGCAACGTTGGGCTGCAGCATTGGCAACGCTGGCCGCGTCTTTAGCCCGCAATCTCAAACTGTTTGCCCGGAACCTCGGCGCCACGGCTGCCGCTTATCGCGCCTGCTACCTTCTGGCAGGCGTACTCATTGTCGTAGGCCTGCATCCGGCGCCAGCGCATGGGCAATCTCCGTACGTTGCCCTTGACCACTGGGCGTACGATTTTGTCGAACGCCTGGAGACGCGCGGCCTGTTCATAACCCAGGACCTGAATACCCGCCCCTATCCGCGTGAGGCCTTCGCTGAAATCGCCATCGATATCCACAAAAGGCTGCAGCAAAATCCACAGATGTTGTCACAGGTCGAGCACGGCCTGTTCGAGCGCTTGAAGGGCGAGTTTCATGAGGAGCTGCGCCGACTGGAAGAGGCGTCGATCGCAGCGCAAGAGGCTATGAGAACCGAGGGCGAGGCCAACGGCCACAGCGGCCGGCGGCTGCCGGCCATTTTTGTCCGGAAGGAAGAATTGGAGCCGCACGTTTATTCCTGGCGCACGGAAGACGCCGCCGTGCACTTCGACGCCACGTTTCGGCAGCAGCTTCGTCTGGAAAACAAACAGCAGGTCGATGCCGGCATCCCGACTTCCATTACCAGCGTGGGATTGGGCGGCCGCGCCAATCTCAAAGGCAGTATGATCATTTTTGTCGATGCCTTCACCTCGGTGCTGAGTGAAACCGACAGCCTGACCAACACGGTGTTCAATCCCTCGCTGGGGTTGCCGGTGACCGAGAATGCTCTCGTGGATGTAGCCATCAGGGACCAGGCCACCGCTTATATGCTGTGGCGGCTGCCGTGGTTTGACCTGCAGTTCGGCCGCGATTTGGTTGAATGGGGCCCGGGCGGCCGCGGCAATCTCATGCTGTCGCGC
>CAZVSL010000039.1:11348-21481 GCA_964629935.1 uncultured Calditrichaceae bacterium
CAACGCCAATGTCTATGATATGGTCAAACTCAGTTTTCGCTACGGTCGCGCCAAACTGGAATATCTGCATGCGTTCCTCAACTCCGAGCGTGCGAAATATCTCGCCGGGCACCGCCTCGAGATTCGGCCGCATCGCAACCTGCAGCTTGCAGTAACCGAAGCCGTGGTCTATGGCGACCGCGATGTTGAGCCGCTCTATCTCAATCCCTTTGTGCCCACTATCATCGCCGAAAGGCATGTCGGCAACCAGGACAACAACATGATCAGCTTCGACGGCGCCTGGTTTTTGCCGCGTCCGCGGCTCAAGCTGTACGCTGAAGTTCTGTTTGACGACTTCAGCTTTGCCAAAGATCTGTTCGAGAACTGGGGCAACAAATGGGGCGTGCTCGCCGGCGCTTTCATCGTGGATCCGTTCGGATTGAAAAATACGGATGTGCGCCTGGAGGCGGTGCGCATCCAGCCATTTGTCTACTCGCACAGGACGCCCATCAACACTTTTTCCAATTATGACAACACCATGGGCCACTGGCTCGGCCCGGATGCGGATGACTGGTATATCGAGTTTGGCCACCAACCGCACCGCAATGTGCGCTGGTCTGTTTCGTTCGAGCAGCGCCGGCGCGCCGCCAATGACATCCAGGAGGGCAGCCGCCCGGCAGACGGCCGCATCAAATTTCTGGACGGCGTCGTCGAGCGCACGCGCCATTACGGTCTTGCAGCAGAATGGCAGCCCTGGCGCGATATTGTGTTTGCTGCCAGCTACCAGTTTATCCAGGCGCAAAACCTCAGACGCAAGGCTGAGCTGGACCAGAATAACCATCGGTTGTTTTTGCGGCTGGCGGTAAATTATTGACCCGCCCTGGTTATGCATTGATTCTTATTGAATTATTGATTCTTATCTCGTAAACTCACTAATCACTAATCACTAATCTAGGAGGGAGTACCATGAAAGTATTCAGCTATTTAACAGTTTTGACGCTTGTCTGTTTTGTCCTGTTGGTTTCCTGCCAGCAGCCAAAGCAGGGCCCGGACCCGGCCAAAGTGCGTGCTGCCATTGAGGCCAATAATGCCTTGTTTGCTCAGGCGGTAAACAGCGGCAATGTCGATACTCTGGCGACGCTTTATGCTGAAGATGCCTATCTGATGCCACAGAATCACGAGATGGTCAACGGCCAGGAAAACATCAAGGAATTCATGTCCGGTATGCTGGCCATGGCGAACCCATCGAACTTCACCTTGACAACAGAGGAAGTGATGATGATGGGCGACGCTGCCTGCGAGATCGGCGTGTATAGCATGGACATCAACCCGGAGGGCTTGCCACAAATGCAGGACAAGGGCAAATATGTGGTTATCTGGCAGCCGCAAGCAGACGGCGCCTGGAAGATGCAGGTCGATATCTGGAACACCAACATGCCGATGCAGCCGCCGGAGGATATGACCAAGAAGTAAGAATAGCTTTGTGAGATTGAAATATGCGACGCACGCGGCAAGTGCGTCGCATATAATCAAGAAAACCAGCCCATGACAACCGAACTCAAAAAGAGAGTAGGCGCTACTCTTTGCCTGCTTGTTGTCTCCCGCCTGTTGTTCTATATCCCGGTTCCCGGCGTCGACTTCACGGCGGTCGAGGGACTTTCTTCAGGCGCATCTCCCACCCTTTCAGGTACGGCTCACGCAACCATCGGCGCTTTGGGAATCCTGCCATATATTGTCGCATCGACGCTCGTTGTCCTGTTCTTCTACTTTCGCAGAATTCGCCACAACATCGATGACCGTTTTGTACCTGTAGAATTCTATACCCTGATTCTGACCGGTATCATTGCGTTACTTCAGGGTTATGGCATATCTGTCTGGCTCGATGGTTTGCCGCCATCTGAATATGGAGCCATTATTCATGACTCTGGCTGGACGTTTCGGCTTCTGACAATGCTATCCATGGCTGCCGGCGTATACCTATCTGTCTGGATAGCAACCATGATCACAAAGCATGGCATCGGCAATGGAGTCTGTCTATTCATTCTGGTCAACTCAATCCTTCCGCAAATTGGTATCTGGTTGAAATCCGTACGAGGATTTGACACTCAGGATACTGAGCACCTGATGTACATCGTCAAGTTAGGCTTGTTGATCGTGGTTTTTATTACCATTGTCCTGTGCCTGATGCATGCGCGCCGGCCCCTTCCCATAAGAGCTGACGACGAGTGGGAGAACCTTCCCAGGCTCTCTGTATATATCAACTCCGTTGGCCCAACAGGTCTTCACATCAGCCAGATTCCGTTTGGCTTTATGTCCAGTTTTGTAATTCTGCTGGCAAGTCTATTCCCGATTGATGCCCACAGTGTGATACTTTCCGATGTATTTGTCCACGGGCCCATTCGCTGGACCCTGTTAGCAATCGTGACTTTTGTTGCCACGTATTGGCTGGCGGCCCTGGCCTATGATCCGCGTAGCTTGCAGGGTGTGTTAGAGGATTTCAATCAGAGCAGCAACCAACCTGCCTTATTTCTGGAACGAGCTGCTTTCGACAGAACCCTGGTCATGGTGACCCTGCCTTTGGCCCTGGCGGTTCCTCTGAGTTACATCGCCTCGATCCTGGCCCGGGGGCCCTATACGCTCTCAGCTTTGCCGCTCATAAGCTTTTTTGCAATCGCAGCCATCACATCGGACACATATCGGCAATTCAACCAACACAAAGGCATGGCCGCCGCCAGAAAAAAAACCACCGATGATTTCATTTGTGAGAATTGCAAGCATGTGGTTGGCGAGCATGACTCATTTTGTCGCTATTGTGGCGACCTGTTTGAGAAGAATGCAAGCTGTGAAGATCATACTGGCGTAGAAGCAAGTGCAGTCTGCATCATTTGTCGCAGAAAGCTCTGCAACGAATGTTGTATCACCTCCAAAGGCAGAACTGTGTGTGAAGCACACAGGGGTGTGGAATTGCTGCAGGAATGGTCAACCGTCGCTCTGGCGAGAACACGCATCGAAGCTGAGCTTTTTGAGCAGCGACTGAGCGGTATATCGACATTGGTACACGCAAACACAGTAGGGCCGATTTATGGCACGTTGGGATTATTTGACATTAATCCCGTAACCCCTTTGTTCGTATATCGAGAGCTTGCGGGCGGCCAAATTCGGGTGATGGTCCCCATAGGCGAGTGGCTACAAGCACAAAAGCAGCTCGAAAGTTCGTAGACCGAGGTATCTGATGCTCAGAATTGCAAATCCGGGAAAGAACTCAACATAGCAGGCCTGACTCTGCCGAACAGGTCGACCTGCTCAATCAAACAGCGTTTGAAGCGGTGACCACTAATCTCGAACGCACGCAAAGGTTGATGACAGAAAGCATACGATCTGGCAAACAGGCTGACATAGCGGGAGAGATGAACCAGAGTGGTTTTGCGTGTCTTGCTCTATTGTGCCATCCAGCGTTGCAGTTTTTGCATGCGGTCCAGAGCGAAAGCTTTGTGGGATTTGTGCTGCGCCGGTGCTTTGCGCACGAACATGTCATAGGCTGAAATCGCTTTGCTGCGCATGTGAAGTTTGTCATAGGCGATGGCCTGCCGGTAGTAGGCCCAGTAGGTATCCGGCGCCAGCGCCACCACCTTATCATACTCGGCGATGGCCTGCTCCAGGCGCCGCTCTTTTGCATAAAGTTCAGCCAGCCGCAAATGAGCTTGCACGTGTTCCGGTTGCAGCTCGCTTGCCTTGTTGAAATCCCTTATAGCGAGATCCGTTTCGCCCAATTCACTATTTGCCAATCCGCGGTTGTACCAGGTTTCAGCCGAGTTCGGCGCCCGCGACAGGACGCTATCAAAATCAGCAATGGCGCGTTTCACAAAGCCCAGATTCAGGTTGGTGATGCCGCGCTGCAGAAACGCTTCGTGAAACTTCGGGTTCAGCTCGATGGCTTTGTTGAGATCAGACAGTGCGTCATAGAATTTGCCGGCCTGGACGTACGCCATGCCACGACTGAGATAAGCGCTAAAAACCTTGAAATTCTTAGCCCACTTCGGCCACATGCTCAGCGCCGCCTCGAAGTCCTGCACCGCGCTGTCATTATCGCCAAGCTCGCAATAGGCGAGGCCACGCTCCATGTATGCCGGCGCATAGGTTTCATCGCGCTGCAGCAGAAAAGTCAGATCTGCGACGGCTTCTGCGTATCGCTGCATGCGTGCAAAAAAAGCTGCACGAAAGTAGTAGCCCAGCAAATAGCGCGGTTCAGCGGCGATTGCCTGAGCATAATCTGACGCCGCCGCCTGTGGCGACTGCCTTTGTTCATGAATACGCGCCCTTATCAGATATGCCGGCGCGTATCCGGGGTTTTCCTGCACCACAAGACCGGCAAGGTCCAGGGCCAGGGAAGAATCTGTCATGGACTTATGGTTGAGGCCACGAAACAACGCCGTTCCCTGTTTGAGACTGAGGGTATTATTTTCAACATCCGCACAGATGCGAAGATTGAGGATGGAACGGGCGAAGTAAGGCATGTAATGCAGCGCTGTCCGAAATTGCTGTGCTGCAAGCTCGATCCTGCCATCCGCACCAGACTCGATGCCCTTGTAGTCATACACCATAGCCCCAACCACCACGTTTTGTCGGGACGTCTGGCCATAACAAACCTGGCTCAGCAGCAGAAAAGAAAGTAATCCCACCAATTGTCGCATAACCACCAACATCCTTTGAATCACTAAATCAATAACCGAAACCCGAACCTCGGAACTCCTTCAAGATAAGGCATTTTGCAATGAGAGTCAATCGCAGTGTGGTCGAACGCTGGTTTGTTACATGTTAACAATAGTCATTGATAAACTGAACATGAGCCTGGTTTTGCCGATGAATGTAGGAATAGCAGTTCCAGCACAACCTGAACTGTTCATGAACTATTCGAGTTAAGTGGATGAAAAATAAGGCCCCGGGCCCACGTATGCTGAGTTGCCTGCGTAACGTCACGTATGGTCTCATACCCCTGCTTGTCTGCCTGGCTCATACGACAGCGGACTACGCCGTAGCGCAGAGTCGATACGTTCCGTCAACAGAGGACCCGGTGCTGGAATCCTGGCGCTGGCGCTCCTTCAAGCAATTGGATGGTCAGGGCTTGCGCTGCATGACAGAGGGCGCCGCCGGCGACATGTGGTTCGGCGCCGACCATGGCGTCTATCGCTATGATGGTTTGAGCTGGACCCATTACACCCGTGAGCATGGCCTACAGGATGACGAAATCTATACCATCGCGCGCGGTCCTGACAACAGAATCTATGTCGGCACAAGGCAGAACATATATGTCTTGCAGAACGAACGCTGGCAGCCCCTTGACCCCTGGGTTCAAAATGAGACATGGCTTATCCAGGACTTGTCCTGGTCTTCCGACGGCGCATTGCTGGCGGCTACCCACTATGGTCTGCTCCGCATACACAAAGCAAAACTTCAGCTCTACACAAATCGAAATCGACTGATTGATATCCCGGCTTTGCGGCAGGATGCCAGCCAATTCAGTTTCTTTAAAATCACCGAGATCGAGACCCGCGAAGACATCGACTTCATGCTTGAAGACGTGCTGGCGGACAAACACGGGAATCTGTGGCTGGGCATTCAGGCCGGAAAGATTCTGCGTTTGAACCTGGACCATCTGCAGGTGAACCGTGCCGATGCAGTACATGTGTATGATGCAAACGAGGGTGTGATTAGCGCCGATGAACCGCGCATCTTTCAAACACGGGAAGGCGACATTTGGACGGTCTCCGATGGCAACTCTGCCGGTATCAACCGGCTGAAAGATGGTCGTTGGCAAAACTTCGATCTGGAGGCGCTGGGCGGCTCCAATCGCAATCGCTGGGTTGCGCAAACACAGGACGGCAAAGTCTGGGTAAGCGGCGGGCAGGCGCTGCACGTATATGATGGCGACTGGCGCATTTACAGCTACGACGAGCTGCCGCCGCCGACTTTTCCGACCCATATCCCGGTGCCACAAAATCGCACGTTTATGCACGTCGCAAGCGATGGAGCGATCTGGTTCGGCGGCCGGGGCCAGGGTGTGGCCCGATTTGAATATGAGACCGGGCGCTGGCAAACTTACAAAGGGCTGTATTATCGCTTCGACACGCCGGACAGTGCCAGGTGGTTCCTGACCTCGAACGGCGGGGTTGTCTGCAATCGTGGCCAGGCATGGCTCAAGTACGATGCCGCTGATGGCGTCATCGATACGCCCACGGAGCTACTGCTTACCCGAGCAGGTGATATCTGGGCTGCCGGCAGCCATGAGGGCGTGGCAGCAGTATCCCGTCTTTACGCTGGCCGCTGGCAGCGATATGTCTTTGCAGACCTGTCCTGGGGTATCGACTGGCGGGCTGTCTACGAGGATTCAAACGGTGATGTCTGGTTTGGCAGCGCCGCCGATATTCGCAAAGAACTCGGCCAGCAAGGCGGGCTTCTGCGTGCAACCTCGCAGTCCGACACGGTGCGCTGGCACATTTTCAGACCGCCGGCGGCGCCAGCATCCGCATACGGTATCGCCGAAACCGCGCACGGTACGATTTGGACCTCAGGGTGGTACGGCCTATACCGCTTTGACGGCCAAAGCTGGGACCGGATTCCGTTCGACGACATCGGCAAATTCCGGGGTGATGCCCTTATGGCCGATAGCGCCGGACGCTTGTGGTTGGGCACGCGCAGTGTAGGCATCCTGGTGTATGATGGCCAAACCTGGCGCCGGCTGAATGAAAGGACCGGGCTGTCCAATAATTCCATTCGTTATTTCTATGAAGCACGCGACGGCGCCTTCTATGTCTCAACCAGTGAGGGCATCGACCGCTGGCAGCCATCAGACCGTGCCGGGGATTACCAATCCGGCTGGAGCTCCTATGAGCTTACAAATGTGCCGGCAGCGGATTGGCTCAGTCTGCGCCACGGCAACAGCGGCCATGTCTGGCTTGGCTATACCAGCAATGATTGGCGCCAGCGCGGCCGCACCGGCTGGCACAGTGAAGACGCTGACCTGCAAGCGATTCGAAGTATCTGCTATTTTCCGGACACGTTGGCGCCTCGAGCCGCCATAACCGTGGACATCGAAAATGTATCAGAAGACGGCAACACCATCATTACCTGGCGCGCCGCAGACGTTTGGAACGACACCCCGGCCAGCGAATTGCAGTATGCGTACCGGCTGGACAATGGCCAATGGTCGCCGTTTTCGCGGCACACAAGAAAGATACTGCTATCTTTGCCCGGCGGCGCACACACATTTGAAGTGGTGGCACGCGACAAAGATCTCAACGTACAACGCGAGCTCGCCGTGTTGCATTTTACGGTCGCCCCGCCGGTGTGGAAGCGACCCTGGTTCCTGGGGATGCTCGGCCTAGCCATCACCAGTATCGTCTTGCTCTCGATTCGCTTGCTGGTGAAAAACCGCAACCTCGAGCAGACCAACCTCATGCTGTTGACAGCCAATCGGGAAATCGCCCTGGCAAAACAGCGCGCCGATGACGCCACTCTGGCCAAGAGCGAATTCCTGGCCAACATGAGCCATGAAATACGGACGCCGTTGAACGCCATTATCGGTATGACAGAACTAACCCTGGAAACACAACTCGATGACGAGCAGCATAATTTTCTGACAACAGTCAGCAATGCTTCGGAAAGCCTGCTGAGTATCATCAATGATATTCTGGATTTTTCAAAGATCGAAGCCGGCCAGGTGAAACTGGAAACCGTACCGTTCAACTTGCGGGAGACCGTGGAAGACATCGCCAGGACTTTGAGTGTACGTGCACGCGAAAAGAATATCGAGCTGATTTGCTCCATCGACCCGGACATACGGCCATGGGTTGCGGGTGACCCGACGCGTTTGAGACAAGTGCTCATAAATCTGCTGGGTAATGCTGTTAAATTCACGCAGGAGGGCGAAGTCGCCATCAGAGTAGAGGCTCAGTCTCACGAAGCAGAGAAGCGCACGGATGGTCAAACTGCGCTGCGATTCAGCATAACGGACACGGGCATCGGCCTGTCCCAATCTCAACTGGATAACATTTTCGAGAAATTTTCGCAAGCGGATGCCTCCACCACGCGCAAGTTTGGCGGAACCGGACTCGGCCTCAGTATCTCCAAAGTATTGGTTGAGCTTATGGGCGGCCGGCTGCAAGTTGAAAGCGACGTTGGCAAAGGAAGCACGTTCTACTTCGATCTCACGCTGCCGGTGATAGAAAAACAGGAAGACGCCTCCTTCGCAAAATATGAGGTCGATAAATTCAGAGTTTTGGTGGTCGATGACAATGAGACCAACCGGGTCATCCTGAGACGGACGCTTGACGCCTGGGGCTTCCCTGTTAGTCAAGCTGCCAGCGGCGCAGATGCACTTTCCATACTCGAGGGCAATGGCACACCGTACTCGCTCGTGCTTCTGGACCATGAGATGCCGGGTCAGGACGGCGTTGAGGTGGCCCGCGCCATTCGTTCCAACCAGAAGCTCGATGATCTCAAGCTGTTGCTGCTCACTTCCGTCGGCGCCATGCCGGCGCAGTATCAGCAAATACACGGCATTGACGGATATCTCACCAAACCGGTGATACATTCGGAGCTGCGCAAAAAACTGGCTCAGACTTTTGCGCTTGCGATACCCCAGAACCAGAAATCCACGCCTCGGCCGCAGAGCGTGAAGTCGGAACCGTCTGCCGGTATGTCCCTGCAGCGCAAGATTCTCATCGCTGAGGACAATGCAGATAACCGGAAACTCGCGGTCAAGATGCTAAGCAAAACCGGACATGCCATCCAGATTGCTGAAAACGGCATCCAGGCCGTCCGGGCCGCCAGGCGCTTTCTGTACGATCTGATTCTGATGGATATCCAAATGCCACAGATGGATGGGTTGCAGGCCACACGGCACATTCGTGAAAGAGAGCGTGAACAGAATTTGCGCCGGACGCCGATCATTGCTGTAACGGCACATGCGATTCGGGGCTACCGCGAAAAGTGCCTGGCACATGACATGGATGATTATCTGTCCAAGCCCATCGTGAAAAAGCAGCTCCTTGAAACCGTCAACAAATGGCTTGGCGAGCGCGCCATTGTCCTGGTGGCGGATGACTCCGGCGACAGCCGGACCCTGATCGAGGGTCTTCTTAAGAAAGAAAACTACGAGCTGGTATTTGCCAACGATGGCGGGCAAGCGCTGCAGATTCTGGCAAAACGAACCATCGATGTTGTGCTGCTGGATGTTGAAATGCCTGTGATGAATGGTTATGAAACCGCGCGCGAAATTCGGGCGCACTATGGTGACGATATTCCTGTCATCGCCATGACTGCGCATGACAGCGAGGCTGTTCTGGCGCGCTGCTATGACTCCGGCTACAGCAGCCACCTCTGCAAACCGCTACGCAAACGCACCCTGATGGAAATACTGCAAAGCGCGATCAGCGTGTCAGAATCAGAATGAACCGCGTATCAGCGCCGCGATGCGTTCTCACGTGACCTTTCGAATTTGAACACGAAAAAGGGCCTCGCTGGTATCTTGCCGTTCGCCGTCCATCAACCGGAAGAGCCGCATGGCTGGCTGGTTGGCCGCATCGGTCAGCGCAAACATCTTCAGATACCGTTCCGTCGCACAGGTTGCTTTCATCTCGTCGACCTGGGCTTTGCCAATCCCTGACGCTGATATTCGCTCATAACTTCGATCTCATACAAGTAGAGCTGATGCAGTCATAAGTTCTGCCCAAATCAGTTGACTAACTCAAATAAATTTAGCAAAGTTTATGTGGTGCACGAATTGTCGTGCCGCAGGAAACGCATAGAACCCGAAATCTTGAAGGAGCGCCCCATGCTAAATCGTATTGGCTACCTGCTATTTGCCATCTTTGCCTTGTGGCATACAAATATCATGGCTCAGGATGTCTACTCAGACAGTCTGGCGCATACTTTTTCCATCGTGGCGCGGGACACAGCGACCGGTGAGATGGGAGTTGCGGTGCAGACGCATGCCTTTGCCGTTGGCACGCGGGTGCCATGGGCCGAGGCCGGGGTCGGCGCCATCGCCACGCAATCGTTTACTAACGTATCCTTCGGTCCGCGCGGTTTGGGATTGCTCAAAGAGGGCATGAGTGCTGAAGCTGTTCTGCAACAACTAATCGACTCCGATGACG
>CAZVSL010000040.1:0-12082 GCA_964629935.1 uncultured Calditrichaceae bacterium
CGGAAAGCCGACGGCCTTGCGGAAGACGCGCAGCAGATGATAGGGACTGAGCGCCGCGACTTTTGCCAGTTCGGCCAGCGTGATGTTGCGGTCGTAGTGTTCGAGCAGATACTCCCGCGCGCGTTTAACAGCATCGCGGTTATCGTATGCCCGGACTGTGCGCGTATGGGGTTCGGCGTGGTGACGTATAAGCTCGCCTAACGCGTTCACCAGAATAGATTGCGCCGTGAATGCATCTGCACGGTTTGAGGCGACAGCGTGCGCCCCGGCCAGCAAGCGGGCGATGCGCTCGTCCTGTACCACCCGCTGCGGAAACATGGGCAAGTCATCGGGTAAGCCCGCGACCTGCCTGGTGATTTCCCGCATCATGTCAGCCGTCGGATACAAGCTACAATACTGCAAAGGCTGGCGCCCAACAGATTTGCCGGTGTGGACCTCGTGCGGGTTGATAAGCACGATCTGTCCTGCTGTTGCAGCATAGGTTTTGCCGTCACAAAAAAACTCATCCGTGCCCTGTCGCACAACTTCGATGACATAGGTTTCATGATAATGCCGCGGGAAAACATGCGTTGTATAATGGGCCTGCATCAACTGCAAGTCAGGAAAATCCGGAAAGCGCACGTTTGTGTAGGCTTCAGCGCCGTTTTCGACGCTCATAAATGGAGGTTTCATAGCCGAAAGCTGATACTTCAGTTATTCTGCATTTTCGCTTCGGGAAGAGCTGTTTTGACGGGATATTTGGTGGCTTACGGGGAAAAGGGAGATTAGTTTCTGTTGTATTTGCCACTTCGTTCTGAGTCAAAGGGGCCTCTCCGGACTCCATACTTGCTTAAACAACGACAAGTGTTCCCCTCTTACATTGTAGTATTGCCAGTGAAAGTTTGCACTCTTGTGCAACTTGGCTTTCAGGCTGGGCTTTATGTCTGCTCCTTATCCAGCCATTTTTCCACCTGCGGCACCTGGCGGGTCTGCAGCTCATCCAGAATGGCTGCCGGATTATCTTGCACCACGAGCATCGAGCGGTGCACACCGCTGATAAAACGTTGCGTTACCGCATGGTCCAGAAATCGCACCAGATGGTCGAAAAAGCCGGCGACATTGAGCAGTCCGCAAGGCTTGCGATGCAATCCGAGCTGCGCCCAGGTCAGTGCTTCGAACATTTCCTCCAGGGTGCCAAGCCCGCCGGGCATGGCGATGAAAGCGTCAGCAAGCTCTGCCATGAGCATCTTGCGCTCGTGCATGGAATCCACCACGCGCAGATCATCCAGGCCGTGGTGCGCCACTTCTTTGTCGATAAGAAAATTGGGAATGACGCCGGTCACCTCGCCGCCGTCTGCCAGCACAGCATCGGCCAGCGCGCCCATGATGCCGACATTCGACCCGCCGTAAACAAGGCCGATTTTTCGTTCCGCCAGCAGCTTGCCAAGATTTCTTGCTTCCGACAGGTATTCCGGGAGTATCCCCGGGTTTGAGCCACAGTAAACACAAATTGTCTTCATTGTTGTAGCGTGCCTTTGTTGCATATTCAATTTGAAGCGAATGTATCGGTTTCGGTGCGGATATGCAAATGATTTGTTGGTCAATGTGATGTGGAGAACTGCAAAGGCGTGGTTCATGCCGCAGATGCGACTGTTCATTCCAGCGCTTTAAACATTCACGCCAAAGTCGATGACATGAAATCAAAGAAACAGTATATTCATGCCAGGTTCTTGTGAACAAGCATACAAAGCGGGCGTATATTCTCTTTGGTCACGCCTTTTTTCGTTGCTGATTGCCTCGAAGTTCGACCATTCGTTTGTGTATGAATTATTTAAGCCAGGCATTTTGAAACTCGAGAATAGAAATATCAATCGCCTGATCATCCTGCTCGTCTGGACGCTTCTGGGTATCGTTTTCTCCAGCGACAAATACCTCAGCCGTCTCACTGAAGGCGAGCCGGTGACGGTGCAGGAAGCGATCGCCTACGGCATGGTGAACTGGTATGTCTTTGGCGCACTTTCTATCTTTGTGGTGCAACTGGTGCGACGCAGGCGATTGCACAGCGGTCAATTGTTGGCGCGCGCGCCGGCGTACATTTTGGCCAGTGTTGTCTTCTCAGTTAGCCATACGCTGATCACGCATTTGCTCTGGTTCAAACGCTATCCGTTGTCCTTTTTTGCATCGCCTGAGCTTAAGGTGCATTTGCTCTGGCATTACCGTTTCGACGTGCTGGTCTTTGCCGTGGTGATTGGCGTGGTGCAAGCCATCGACCATTATCGCGCGATGCGTAGGCGTGAGCTTGAGTCTGCGCAACTTGCCGCGCAGTTGGCACAGTCGCGATTGCAGATGTTGCGCATGCAAATTCAGCCGCATTTTTTGTTCAACACGCTCAACACCATCGGCGCATTAGTTTATGAAAAGCCCGATGCCGCGCACGATATGATAGCCAATCTGAGCGAGCTGTTGCGTTTGTCGCTGGACAGCTCCAGCCGCCAGGAGGTGACGCTCGACGAAGAGCTGACTTTTCTGGAGCATTACATAGAAATTCAGAAAGCGCGTTTTCGCGAACGGCTGCAGTTTCAGCTCGATGTCGCTCCGGCTACCCGCGAGGCCATGGTACCGAGCATGATCTTGCAACCGCTGGTGGAAAATGCCATTCAGCACGGCATCGCGCCGTATGACATCCGGGGTATTGTCACAGTCAGCGCCAGGGAGAGCAACGGCCGGCTCCGTCTGGAAATCCGGGACAACGGGGGCGGTGTTTCCCGGGATGGTGAGTCCTTGTCTGGAGCTGGCGTTGGCCTGGCAAACTGCCGCAATCGTCTGCAGCAACTTTATGCTAAACAGGGGGCAGAGCTGCGGATTGCGCGGGCAGATGATGGTGGTACAGTTGTGAGTATCGATATTCCGTTTCGGTTAAAAGTGAAAGCAGAAAAGCAGGAACAGCGATGATCAATGAGCAGAAAATTCGGGTGCTCATCGTTGATGACGAGCCGCCCGCGCGCAGCGTGGTGCGCAAGTTCCTGGGGCAGGAGCGAGACGCTGAAATTGTCGGCGAGGCTGGCAGCGGACGGCAGGCTATCGAGATGATTGCTGAGCATAAACCTGATTTGGTTTTACTGGACATTCAGATGCCGGAGATGAACGGCTTCGAGGTTATCCGGAAAATCGGCGCGGAAAATATGCCGCACATTATCTTTGTCACGGCTTACGATCAGTACGCCTTGCGCGCCTTCGAGGTACACGCACTGGATTACCTGCTCAAGCCGTTCAGCCGCGCCCGCTTTCATGTAGCCGTGCAACGCGCCCGCGAGCACATACACGCGCGCCAGCCGGATGATATCCGCAACAAGCTGGACCGGTTGCTGCACGCGCTTCAGGTTAAGCCGAAATATCTGCAACGCCTGGCTATTCAGGGCAAGGGACGCGTCACCTTCATCCAGTGTTCGGATATCGATTGGATCGAGGCGGCTGAAAAATATGTGCGGCTTCACGTGCGGAACAAGTCCCACTTGCTGCGTCAATCCATGAAATCACTCGAGCAACATCTGGATCCACAGTTGTTCCTGCGTATCCACCGCTCTGCGATCGTCAACCTGGAGCGCATCAAAGAAGTTCAACCATGGTTTAACAACCAGTTTAAGGTGATTTTACATGACCAGACAGAGCTGATTTCCAGCAAGAAATATCGTGACAAACTCCGCAACTTATGCAGTAATCCTGGCCTGAGGTGAGGTTCCGGAGCCTTCCCAGTCAGCCCTGATACATAAGACAATCGATTGTAATGATAGCCAAAGGCGCAGACCGCGGTTGCGCCGGGGCTAAACTACGCTCATTGAGAAAAGGGAGAACACAATGTTCCTTATTTGTATCACGTCGGTATTCCTGTTTTGGTCATCTGCCGCCCTGGCGCAAAATGCGGGGTTAAGCGCTGATGAGGTGATTCAAGACTACATCGCAGCTTCGGGCCTGGAGGAATTGGCTTCCGTTCAGACTGTCAAGATGACGGGCCGTTACAGCTTTCGCGGTATCGATTATCCAATTACCATTCTCAAGATGCGACCGCATTTCTTCCGGTTTGAGCTGCTGGATAACGGCAAGAAGTCGATTCTGGGCTATGACGGCAAGACTGCCTGGGAGCTGGACGAATCGCAGTCGTCACAGGCGAAGGTGGCCGAGCATCCGTTTACCCAAACCTACATCAGGGCTTACGCAGACTTTGATGGTCCGCTGTTTCAGTTTAAGCAAAAAGGCCATGAGGTGGTAATGCGAGGCATCGAAAGGGTGGATGGGGAGGAGGCCCGCCGCTTGTATCTGACGCGTGCAGATAGTGGCAGGGAAACGTGGTTTATCAGCACCTCATCCTTCCTGCCGGTGAAACGCTCGATGAAGATAGCCGTGGGCGAAAATGAGTATGCGCAGGATTATTTTTACATGGATTATGAGACAACGGCCGGCGTCACGCTGCCGCATTACATCGAGCGCCTGGAAGCGCACTACGTTCACAGTTATGAAATCGAGAATATCGAGTTTGACGTCCAGCTCGACACGAGCCTCTTCAAGATGCTCGACCAGAATGACTAACAGGAGTCGACCATGAACATCCGTTTTTATAGAATTTGTACGATGGCTGTTGTTTTCTTATTTGCCGTGCTGTTTTCCGGCATCCTGGCTTCAGAACCGGGCAATGGCGCACAGGATTGGCCGAAATATCGCGGTCCTGCCGGCGACGGCATCTCGCCGGAAACAGGTTTATTGCAGAGCTGGCCGGCAGACGGGCCGGCGGAGCTGTGGCGCATCCCGGTCGGAGTTGGCTACTCACCCCTGGCCATCGCAGATGGCAAAGTGGTGACCATGGACTCCGACGAGGACAGTGAGTTTCTGTTTTGTGTCGAGGCTGCCACCGGCGCGCAAGTATGGCGCACGCGAATCGGGCCGCTCTATAAAAGTTCCTATGGCGACGGCCCCAGGTCCTGTCCTACCATTGATGGCGACATGGTGTACGCCCTTGGCGGCACCGGCATGCTCAGTGCTTTCAACCTGGCTTCTGGTGCACAAATCTGGAGTATTGATGTTGTCGCAGAATTTGAGGTCGAGAAGCCCGACTATTGGTTTGGATACGGCTCGTCGCCGTTTATTGCAGGTGAGATGCTGTTGCTCAACGTGGGCGGCAAGGATGGCAAATCTATAGCCGCGCTGAACAAACAGACCGGTGAGGCCATCTGGACGGCCCATGATGACTATCCGGCATACTCGACGCCCACGACTGTTGAGGTCGCGGGGCAGCGGCAGTTCGTTTTCGTGACTGCGAAGAACGTTGTTGCTGTTTCGCCTGCCGGCGACCTGTTGTGGCAATATCCATGGGGCGGCAATGTCATCAAGGTAGCCAAGCCCATTTTTCTGCCGCCGGACAAAATCTTCGTGTCTGCATCCTATGGCATCGGCGCGGTGCTGTTACGGATTAAGCCGCAGTTCGGTGGTTTCGCTGTCGAGGAAGTCTGGAAAGACAACGTCATGAGCAACCACTTCAACACCTCGATTTTGCTCGGCGACCATCTCTATGGCTTTGACAACGGCACTTTGAAGTGCATCGAGGCGCTGACCGGTGCGGAGCGCTGGGGCAAACGCAGGCTGGGCAAAGGCTCACTCATCTATGCCGATGGCCATTTCATCGTCCTGAACGACCGCGGCAAGCTGGTGCTGATCGAAGCCACACCGGAGGGATATATTGAAAAGGGAAGCGTACAAGTCCTCAGCGGCCGGAGCTGGACGCCGCCAAGCCTGGCAAACGGCAGGGTGTTCGTGCGCAATCAGAAGGAGATGGTTTGTCTGGAGGTAGCGAAGAATGGCAATTCTTCGTGCAATTCAGCCATGTAAGTCTGCGGTTTCAGATTCGCATTAGTGAATCAATTTCAGGCCTATTATTCCACCTAAAATCAAAACGATACATCCCAGGTGCAGGATTGAATAGCTGTTGCCGTGCAGATAAGCTTCGGTCAAAGTGGTGCCCACGACGGCGATGCCCATCCAGACTGCGATGGAGATGGATGCTGGCAACGCTTTCATGGCTTGCGCCAGACAGTAGGCGCTGCCCATGCCGAACAGAGCGTAGCGGACGGTTGGGATCAGCTTTGTGAAGCCATGCGTTTGTTTCAGGCTGATCGCCCACCCAATTTCCAACAGGCCGGCCAAAACTATGAACAACCACGGCTTATGAATCATCCAGGCTCCGAAATGCAAAAAGTTGCTGGCGGAAATAGTTATGCGGAAAGCTGACGCCAGTCAGGCCATATTTTTCACTCTTCTTATCTTTTGGTAGATACACCGTGCCAAACAGCCAGTCCCAGATGGCGAGCTTGGTGGCGTAGTTTTTATTGTAAGCCTCCGGCTGATCGGCATGGTGCCAGCGGTGCATTTCCGGACCGTTGAGCAGGCGCTGCAACCTGCCGCTGCGGACATCAATGTTGGAGTGTATGTACATGCCCCACAGCGTATCCACCATCCCTTTGATAACGGCAATTTCGGGCGAAGCCAGCAGGACCATGGGCACGAACTCGACGCTTTGGTTGATGAGAATCTCGATGGCATGCGAACGCGAGCCAGCCAGCCAATCCACATCCCGAACAGAATGGTGTGCTTCGTGGGTGCGCCAGAGAATCTTTGAGTTATGCTGCAAGCGGTGGAACCAGTATATGTAGAAATCATGCATCACCAGAAAGAAAAGCAACTGGCTCCAAAGCGGCAGGTTGCGAATGGTTTCGATTCTCGACAGGCCTGTGTGTGCATCCATGAACTCAATCACATACGAGATGGCAATGCCCAACACAAAGCCTTGCACCAGTGTGTACCAGAAAAAGTCATTGAAGAAGCCTTCACGCAAGAAACGTTGCTGTTTGTTGTATGGAAATGCTCTTTCCAGCAAAATGATGATGAGCGCACCCAGAACTGTTGCCGCGGTGCAGATTATTCTTAGTGAGTCGAGTGATGCCATGGGTCTTCAGCTCCCACGAATGCGTGAGGTGTTGTGTGTGTCCGGCTAAGGCTTAACAGATTCAAAACAGCCATTATGCCTCCTGAGCCAGCGCTTGCCCTCCGTTTCTGACTTTGCGCAGCTTTTGCAACGATGGGAGCTCACTGGGATAGATTTGCTTGACGCCGTCTCCCATCGCTTTTTCGATATCGCGGATGTTGCGCACGAGCTGGTGCATTCCGAGTATCTCCACCGATGCCGCTTGATCGCTGCCCCACATAGCCCGGTCGAGCGTGACGTGGCGTTCAATAAAGGTTGCGCCAAGCACGATTGCCGCCCAGGAAGGCGCCAACCCCACCTCATGGCCGGAATAGCCGACCGGTACGCCGGGGAACTCTTGCCGGAGCGTACGGATCATGTTTAGATTGAGTTCTTCCGGTTTGCACGGATAGGCTGAGGTAGCGTGCGCCAGCAGGAGATTGTCTGTGCCAATCACTTTCACGGCAGTTCGTATGTCGCGCATATTCGACATACCGGTCGAAAGAATCATGGGTTTGCCGGCGGTCTTCATTCTGCGCAAGAGGGCAAGGTCTGTCAGAGATGCAGAAGCAGCTTTGTAGAGCGGCGGTTCGAATTGCTCGATAAATTCTACAGACGGCTCATCCCAGCACGATGCCAGCCACATAATGCCTCTTTCACGGCAAAAGCGGTCGATCTCGGCGTACTCTCCGTAACCAAATTCGACTCTGTGGCGGTATTCGATGTAGGTCATGCGGCCCCACGGCGTTTCGCGCTCCACGGTCCACTGGTCTTCGGGCACACATAGCTCTGGCGTTCTTTTCTGAAATTTGACCGCGTCGCAACCGGCGAAGATGGCGCCTTCGATCATTCGTTTGGCAATGTCCAGGGAGCCATTATGGTTGATGCCGATTTCGGCGATAATAAAGACCGGCTCGTTTTCGCCAATCTTGCGATCCGCTACCTTGATGGTTGTCTCTGACATGATCCCCTCCAGGATTGTTCAAGGTATTAATGTGCTAATGTATTAAAGTGTTTGTGTGTGTGTTGTTGGTGAGCCTGAATGAACAGGCGATTGTGCTGCAATGTGCATTGCTGGATTTTTTGGACCCTTTGCCCGCACGCCACTGCTGGAACGCAAACCTATCCGGCTTTGGCTGCAATGATGAGCTCGGCGAACTCACGGAAGGCTCCGTGTCCACCCCGGCATTCACAGCGATAGTGGGCGACGAGACGCGCTTGGCCATCGGCGTCAACAGGGCACGCCGTCAACCCCACTCGTTGCATGACAGCTACATCGTTAATGTCGTCGCCGATGTAAGCGACTTCCTCTGCTTTCAGGCCGGAGCTGCGTATGATTTCTTCCAGAACAAGGCACTTTTCCCGGATACCCAGATACACTTTTTCTATGCCGAGCTTTTCGGCGCGGCGTTTGATGGATTCGGCGCCCTCGCCTGAAATGATGCCGATTTCAACCTTGCTTTCCCGCCGTAATCTTTCAACGGCCATGCCGTCACGCACGGAGAATCTTCGCATTGCCTCGCCATGGTCGCTGTAGTAGATGCCGCCATCAGTGAGCACGCCATCACAATCGGTAAGTAACAGGCGGACACGGGCGGCCTTACGTTGCAGCTCAGCGCTTAACACCGGTCGCGTCACCATGCTGTCCAGCCTCCATCCACTACCAGGTTGGCGCCGGTCATGTAGGCGGAGGCGTCACTTGCCAAAAATACGAGTGCGCCGCGATAATCCTGTGCGCTTGCCATGCGTCCCAAGGGCGTGCGCGCACCATAGTTGGCGATGAAAGTCTCATCCTGGTTGTTTTGGACGCCGCCAGGCGATAGTGCGTTGACGCGCAGGCCGGTACGTCCCCAATAGGCGGCCAGGTATCGGGTCAATCCGAGGACTGCGCTTTTGGTCGCCGGGTAAGCGGGTGATTTATAGAACATCTGTTCTCCTTTATCATTTTGATAGAGCGATTGGTCTGGCGCGACCATGCCGTAGGTAGAAGCAATGTTGATCATGCTGCCGCGCCCGCGCCCGGCCATGTCGCTGCCGATTATTTGGGCGCAGTTGTAGAGTCCGGAAAGGTTGATATCGAGAGACCGCTGCCACATCCGGAATGGATAGTTCTCGAACCGCGATTGCTCCGGCGCCAGCTCAGGCGATTCAAACATGTCGTTGATGGCTGCATTGTTGACGAGTATATCGATATGGCCGAAGCGGCGTTTGACCGCCAGCATCGTTTCCCTGATAGCGTCCCGATTTGTGACATCCAGGTCATATCCCTGCGCCTGTTCTGAAAGTGACTTCGCAAAAGCACGACATTTTGCTTTATCCGTGTCGGTCACCACAACCACAGCCCCGGCTTCAGCGAGAGCTTGACAATGTTGGCGGCCGAGCAGACCTAGTGCGCCGGTTACAATTGCGACTTTGCCTTTGAGTGAAAACATTGCCTTCTGAGTCTGGTTCAAAGCGTTTTTCCGTTCTTCAATCATGATGTTTTTCTGAATGCCGGTTGCACCGCTTTGCCCTCGAGCAGTGTACCGATGTTTTCAGCATCCAGAGCTCGTTTGAATCGTCGTAACACGTCATCATAAGCGTGCAGCGTGAGAACAATATCTTCGTCACTATGTGAAAAGCACATGTTATGAAATCCGCCCCACAAGATGCCGCGTTTGACCAGCTCCTGCTGCACAAATGATTTGGCTATGAGAGCGTCACACACATCCTGATTGAAGAAAACGATGGCGCGGCTGGGGTGGCCTTTGCACGCGGTAACCGTGCCCAAACCATGTGAAGCTGCGATTTCATTGTAGCCGTCTTGCAGTTTCTGACCCTGGTCATACAGATATTCAGGTACGCTTCTCGCTCGCAGCTCCGTGATGGTCGCGTGTGCGGCGCTCAGAGAAAGCGCTTCGCCGCCAAAAGTCGTAAAGAAGAATACTTGCTCATCGAGCAATTGCATTACCTCGACGCGACCGGCCAGGACGGCTAGCGGCATGCCGTTGGCAATCGCTTTTGAATAGCATACGAGGTCAGCAGAAACATCGAAGTAGGCTTGCGCGCCGCCCAGGGCGAGTCGGAATCCGGTCCACATTTCGTCGAAGATCAGAAGTGTGCCGTTTTCGATGCATAAATTGCGCAGCTTGTGCAAGAATTTGTCTTGCGGGAATTCAAAGATCATGGGTTCCAGGATGACACATGCGACATTTCTATCGAGCTTAGCTGCGACAGAATCGATGTCGTTGTAGACGAAAGTTTCGATCAGATCGTGATGCATTCTGGGAACGCCGAAATTGCGCGGTGTGGTGGACACATACCAGTCATGCCAGCCGTGATAGCCGCAGCACAGCACTTTGTCTCTGCCGGTGTAGGCACGCGCCAGTCGTACGGCAGCGGAGGTGACGTCAGCCCCGGTCTTGCTGTAGCGAACGCTCTCTGCATTGGGCGCTACTTCACGGATTAGCTCAGCAAGCTCCACTTCCAGTGGATGCATGAGTGAAAAGGTGATGCCTTGCTGTAGCTGGCGGCGAATAGCATCATCGACGGCAGGGTAACAATAGCCGAGAGAAACCGGACCGATAGCCATGTTGAAATCGATATACTCGTTGCCGTCGACATCGCGGACGTGAGAGCCGCTGCCGGACACAAGATATTTCGGCGCCACGCCGTCGACGTATTGTGTCGGTCCCTTGGCCAGAGTCTGCGTATGCGCAGGAATCAAACCCTGCGAGCGCGTGTACAGCGCATCCGATTTGCTGATGTCGGGCGCCTGCATGTGTGCGGATTCAGTCATTTAGTTTGCCTTCGACTTTGTCTGCGATTTGGGCGCCGGTGAAGCCTTCATATTGCAAGACATCCCGGTACAAGCCGGGCTTGAACCAACGGTCTGCAAGCGCAAGCGGCAACACCCGCGCTGTTATCTGTGATTGCAGCAGTAGTTCGCTCAGGATGGTGTATAAGCCGCCTGTCAGGAAGTGGTCTTCAAGAGTAACGACAAGCCGGCAGTTAGCCACCGCCTCAAGCACGGTCTCTCGATCTAAAGGCCTGAGGGTGCGCAGGTTGACAAGCCGCACCGAATAACGCCGGGCCTGCAGTATTTCAGCGGCTTCCAGCCCTTGTGTGAACAGCGCACCGTAAGTCAGAATGGCAACATCACGCCCGGTTAGCACCATCTCCGCTCTTCCCAGCTCAAACTCCGACTCATGTTCAAGGGCTGCCGGCAGGGGATTGTGGCGAATGTAATACGGCTGCTCACTGCGCAGCACTTGCTCCAGACCGATCTCCAGGTCTTGCTCATCGGCGGGGCAAAAGATGCCCATGCCGGGAATGGCTCGCATGAGCGCAATGTCTTCCAGCGCCTGGTGTGTGGGGCCGTTTGCCTCCGACAGAAAACCTGGCACACCGCCCACAAGTTTGACGGGTAGTTGCGGCAAGCCAACATCCGTGCGGATGAACTCGAAAGCGCGCATGGTCAGGAAGGTCGCCAGCGCATGGGCGACAACAGTGCGGCCGCGCAGAGCCAGGCCGGCTGCCGCGCCGACGAGGGTCTGCTCTGCGATGCCAACATCGATGAAACGCTCGTGCAGAACGGCTGGCAGGTTTCGTATGGCGCCGCGATTCTCGGCGGTCATAACGATAAAACGTGTATCCGACTCGACCACGCGCCGCAGGGCATTTTCATAACCTGAATTCATCTAACCATCAGCTCCTCGGAGGTCAATTTTGATTTTTCCTGTGTATGCAGCTCGCGCAGAAGCTGTTGGATTTCAGACTGCGTGAAATTACAGAACCAGCGGTCTGCACGGGCTTCGAGGCTGGGCAGCCCTTTGCCGCGCACTGTGTTGGCGATGACAACACTTGGCCGTGCAAGATCAAACGGCAGATTGGTGAAGCATTTGTGCAGCTCTGCGAAATCATGTCCGTCAACCTGCAGCGTGGCACAGCCAAAGGCTTCGAATTTCCTGGAAAGCATCTCCAGAGGAATCAAGGCTTCCGTCCGGGTGTTCGCCTGAAATCCGTTGCGGTCGACAACGATGATGAGGTTGTCGAGCTTGTGGGCGCTGGCGACCAGGCAAGCTTCCCAATTTGAGCCTTCGTTCAGCTCGCCGT
>CAZVSL010000040.1:12092-21418 GCA_964629935.1 uncultured Calditrichaceae bacterium
TCCAGGAGCGCATCGTCGCCGGTGACGACGATGACCTTGTTGCTTTGCCTTTGCAGCTTGCAATCTAGCGCAATTCCGACAGCGACCGAGAGCAGGTGGCCAAGCGAACCGGAGTGAAACTCAACCCCGGCAATGTCTCGACTCGGGTGCCAGTAAATAGAATCCTGAATTCTCAAGTGGTTTTGCAACCGCTCGCGCGGCATATAGCCGAGTTCTGCGAACGTGCCGTACAAAGCCGGTACGTCGTGACCTTTCGATAGCAGTAAAAAGTCGCGGTCAGGCGAATCGAGATCTTCTGGCGCAATATTCATGAACTCTGAATACAGATAGACGAACAGATCCGCACAGGACAGCGAAGCGCCGATAAAGCACCCACCGTTTGTGGCCAGTTTGATGATATGCTCGCGCACGCGCAGAGCTGTTTGTCGCAAGGCTGTGATCGATTGCATAATTCCCTTCTTCAAATTTGTTGGTCGATTTCAGCGAGCATTCGTGTCTGACTGCTGTCGATGGTCCGTAGTTGCCGCAGGTGGCGGCGGTACCAATTTACCCCCGCCAGGTGCGCGTTGATTTCACTGAGCTGCGGGTTTCTTTCGAGCAGACGGAGAATGTCCCACAGTGTGAAGTGCGGACTATTCAGAAAGAGCTCGGCATAGACTGCACGGATGAATTCGTAATCTTGCGGATAATCGATGGTCCAACGGTGAGACATTGCGTAATTCAGGCCCGTCTCCCACGCAACATTGTGAATACGGAAGCGGCCGGGATTATCCCAGAAAAAGGGAGTAGTGTGTTCGCGTTCGTAATCATGTTTCGCTTCACGCCATGCCGTTTTCAGTGCCGGCATGGACATGACTTCAACATCGTTGCCATCGGGATAGGTAGCGGGATGCAGATTGCTTACGAAATCTGGCGCCGTCTCCGACAATAGATACGCTGAAATCACACGGTCGATGACGTTTGGATCGATCAGCGGGCAGTCAGACGGGATTTTTACGACCACATCGGCTCTGAACGCCCGGCCAGCCCAGTAATGCCGGTCCAGCAGATCCGTAGCATGACCGCGAAAGCAGTGCACATGATGCCAGCGACACAATTCTGCGATGGCATCGTCTTCAGGTTTCGTTGTGGTTGCAACCACAATCGTACCGCAGCGCTCCGCAGCTCGAACCCGCTCGAGCTGCCGAACCAACAAGGGCTGACCGACAAGCGGTAGCATGATTTTGCCCGGCAGCCGGCTCGAGCCCATCCTAGCCTGTATAACCGTAACGGTTTTCATGGATAAAACTTAGACCTCTCAATAATTTCAAGTTGGGCAGGGTACGAATGGGCCGTCCTGGTCTCGGCCGCCGCACTGTGCGTATGACACGCCGGCACACCGATGCGATATTCTCTGCTGACCGGCCGCCGTTTTGAATGGGCAGCAGTTTCTTTAATTCTTCAACATCGAAATAGGAGTGCACCTCCTTGTCCAGCGCCAGTCCGACGTAGACAACGGATGAGTATTGCGTCACCAGCACATCGCAGTTCGCTATCATGTGGTTCGTATTGCCATCAGCGTAGACAATTGCATGGGGCGCCACAGCCTTGATTTCGCGGGTCGCCCTTTCCACCTTTTCATTTGGATGGAGCTTGAAGATGGTCTTTCTGTCGCCCGCAATCTCCAGCGCTCTGCGTAGAAATTTCGTGCGACTATCGAGTTTCAATGTTTCGCGGGCGTCGGATGTCGCCACCAAGACGTAGTTCCGGTGCGGAAAATCGTTATCAAGATATTGTCTGGCATTGTCGAAGTTCGGGATACCTGTCACCTCGATCTTTTCCGGTCGCACGCCCTTGCGCACAAACAAGTCACGATAACCCTCTGACGCCACGCAGAACGCTTCGTAGCGATGCGATAATCCTGTGGTCGAGGTGCTTGCCAGATAGCGTGGCAGCTTGAGCAGTTTCACCAGGTAGTACATGAAATTTTGCGGGTCTGTCATACCTTCCTGAATCAGCACAATACGACGTTTGCGAATGTTTTTTTGCACGATCAGGTCCGATGGCGTCACAATCAAGGTATAGTCATGCAGCCGGCCTTCGTGGTCGATTTTCAGGCCGTGGTCATGCAGATACTCCAGAGTCATCGAGCGGGCTTTGGCGCCGAGAATGGTGAATTCTGTCAAACCCTTTCTGCTCAACTGCCTTAGCAGGCCGGTGCAATAATAGGGCGTGAAGTAACAATCGTAGTCATCGTGCAGGTGTTTGGCAACCGTGTGCACGATGGTGGTTTGATTCAGCGAGCCACCGATGAAAAGTATCTTGTGTCTCTGCATATCCTATTGCCTCTCTCGCTCTGCTTTACAATCGAGGCACAGGCTGGCGTACGGAATGGAGCGCAATCGGGCCTGAGCGATGGGTTCTTGACATTCAAGGCACAGACCATAGCTACCGCGATTGATGCGCAGCAGCGCTTCCTCGATAAGGTTGAGCGTACGCGTCTCACGTGAGGCAAACAAGAATAGTTTGTCACGCTCATTGGTGTCCGTGCCGATGTCAGCCATACTGTCGTGGTAGATGGAATCGTCTCCTTTGAATTCTTTGAAATTGCGTGCAAAGTCCACGCGATTAAGCTGCTGCAGCAGGCGCTGCCGCTCACTCAGCAGCAGGTTACGGAAGTATTCGAGATGAACTTTGTTCATGCGTGGCATCAGGCTGTCATTCATGGTCATTCTCCGTGGAAAGTTGGTTAGCATTCGCAGGCGATTTCTCAAACAAATGGTATGATACGGGCGCCCAGGAGTGTCCCCACTTCGCAGGCTGCTGAACCGAACAGCATGCCAGCCAGGACATCGGTCGGGTAGTGCAGGCCCAGATACACACGAGAAAAGCCGACGCTCCAGGCCCAGATGAACGCCGCCCAGGACAACAGGGGATAGCATGTCGCAATCAGCCCTGCCATCAGAAAGGCGGCTGTGGTATGCCCGGACGGAAAGCTGAATTTATCCGGCGGCGCCAGCAGGTGCACGATGCACGGCATGCTGTGGAAAGGCCGGTCGCGTTTGACCTTTTTCTTTATGATGCCATAGATCGGCAATTCAAAAGCGAATCCGAATATGCCGGCCGCCAGAAATTCCAGAGCCTGGCGAAAGTCGTCAAAGATCAAAATCAGCGCCGCCAATACACCATAAAGATGGCCGTCAGCGCTCCGCGTCAGGTAGATCATGCACTTATCCAAAGCCTTCTTGCCGTTCCAGCCAAAAATGACATGAAACAACCGAGTATCAAGCTCCACCAGACTGTTGACAAGGACCCGTATCATGATAGCCTCGTTTAAACCCATTAAACAAAGGGGACGACTTTAAGCTCATCGGTCGTGATACCGACAAAATGCGACGGCGAATCAGCCGCCCAACTGCCGCAGTTCAGGTAGCGCACACCCTCCTCGATGGCGTCCTCTACGAAGTGTGTATGTCCACAAATAACCACATCTGCGTGTCTGTGACGAGCGTAGGCAACTGCGCCCGCACGTACTTTCTCGAGATTACGCAGGTAGGTCCTAGAATTGCGCTTCATCCAACTGCCAATCTTACGATTCTGTGGGTCAGCATAGAGCGCCGCTTTGTAGAGTAAGCCGCCCAAACTGCCGATCAGGGAAAAACGGCTGGCAAATCCGTCGAACACATCACCATGAATGACGAGAATGCGTTTCTGCTGCCATTGCAGTAGATATTCATTCAAAAACTCGACGCCCAGCAACTGCGATATTAGATCAGAGTAACCGTCGTGATTGCCACGGAGCCACACGACTTCGATGTTGTTCTCTCTATCTGTGAGGCCGCGCAAACAACTCAGGATCTGCCAGTGATGGCGATTGAGGCGTTTCATGTTGATGTCGTCGAAGACATCGCCATTGATGATGAGTCTGTTGAACCGGACATTTTGCAGAAAGTGCAACAGCTCCCGTGCGCGGCAAAAGCGGTCGCCAAGATGCAGATCGCTGATGATGACGGTTTCGAAAACGTCGACGGGTTTCTTAAAGTAGGCGTGGTATGCTGGCGTGGCGGCTCTGTGGTCTGGTTCCGATGGTCGCATTGGGATATCGCCAGCCTCCGGTAACAAAAAGCCGGATTCGAAATTAAGCGGTAAAGTTTCCATCCATTCTTCCTCCAACTGGTGAGCCCGGTGTTGTGCCCCCAAACGTTGAGCAAAAATCGTTATGGCAAATTACCTCGTCCTTAAATTTCCGTGTCAATCTTGTAAAAAATCACCTAAGAAATCTTTAACCTCTTAAAGAAGTGTAGCCATATCTTCGTGATTTGTTTACCTGTTTTTAAAAACCGTGTAACAATCCCTTCCTTTCTTGCGGCATGAGAGTGGCAGGAAGTCTTGCAAATGCAGCCGAGCAGAAAACGACGGACGGCAACACAGTACTATTTGTCTCGCTTCGGCTTGACACCGAAGACATTGCAGCCGGAGGTAGACTAAGATGGGCAAAATTTTTTACAGTGTATCGGGAGAAGGCCGGGGGCATGCTACACGGGTGCGGACCATAGTTGACGAATTGCGGCAGGACTATAGCGTGCGTATCTATGCACCTGGACTGGCCTATGAGTTCCTCGCCGGTGTTTATAGCGCAAGCGAGGTGGCGGTTCGACGCATTCCTGGTTTGCACTTCACCTATTCGGCCAGCCATCGTTTGAATTATTTGAAGAGCGGGTGGAATTCGCTAGCCTTCGTCAGGCACGCTCCTGCCGTTGTGGCCCGTCTTGCTCGTGATATCGAACGACACAAGCCCGATCTGGTTATCACTGATTTTGAGCCCCTGCTGCCGCGGGCAGCTCGTCGCTGCGGTGTGCCGTACGTGAGTTTGGACCATCAACACTTTCTGGTCACATCCGACCTGAGTGACTTGCCGTGGAAGTTACGAGCCCATGCTGCTTCTATGTCTGGCTTTGTCCGCGCCTTCGTACATGGCCAGGAGCGTACCGTAGTCTCTTCTTTCTATTTTCCGAAACTCCGCTCGGATGTGCAAAGGGTAACGCAGATTGGCGTGCTGCTACGCCAGGAGGTCAGGCAAGCGCAGGTGCATTCTGGCGAGCACATCATCGCTTATCTGCGGCGCTTTGCCGCTCGGGAAGTGATGTCGGCGCTGCGCGCCTGCAAGTGTCCGGTACACGTTTACGGTCTTGGCGAGCGGTCCGCGACCGGCAACCTCCGTTTCCTGGCTATCGATGCCGAGAGATTTGTCGCAGACCTGGCGAGCAGCCGGGCCCTGGTGAGCACGGCTGGCAATCAGCTTGTCGGCGAGGCGCTGTACCTCGGCAAGCCCATTCTGGCCATACCCGAGCCCGGCAACTTTGAACAGCAGATCAACGGTCATTTTCTGCAATATTCCGGCTGCGGCCTGTGCCTCGATTGTGAGCGTGTGACCATAGCGCACTTGCGCCAAATTCTTGACCATGCCGATGAGTTCGCTGGCGGCGTCGACCGCGAGCAATTGTGTGGCAATGAGGATGCGTTGCGTGCAATAAATGAGGTGCTGGCTGGGAATGGCACGCTCTCCAGGAGCTTAAGTCTTCACGATGAAGCTACGACCAGAACAATGAGAAACGGATTTTGATTGCGCAAAAAGCTATTCTTCATTCATCCAAAGGCGAAGAAAGTTGAATGGTATTGCCATCCGGATCATGGAGCTTGATGATCATCTTCATTTTCCCATTCACTAAGAATTCTTTGGATTGAGGCTTTTAGTTCGGGAACATTGTTCTGGATGGTATCCCAAACCAGGTGATAATCCACGCCAAAATAGCCATGAATAAGTCGATCCCGCATACCTGAAATGTCCTTCCATGGTACGGTCAGGGTACTTTTTCTTAATCGATGCTGGAATGTGTTTGGCTGCCTCGCCCACGATTTCAAATTGTCGAATGACAGCACTGGTCGTCACATGCGGTAATGAGGTCTTTCAGAAAAAGTTTATAATCTCGTCCCTTTCTTCAAACTTCAAACTTCCCCCTTCATACTTGATTTACCCATCATCCAGCAATATCTCAATTTTTTCCGACGACGACAACGGTCGTTCACGATCTCTTACGACAGGCGCTTGACGATGCGGCAGATCGCCTGGGTTACGAAGTGGTTGCATTATTCACGTATTGTCTTATTTTTAAAGTCAAGATGTGAGCAATAAACACACTTTGCGACAAAGCTAAGGGCTGATGCCGTCAATTTTATTCATCCGCAAGGAGTCGAATAATGGCTAAAGTTCATGACGTCCAATCAATTGATGCGGACGACACTTATCTGTATCTCCAGGTTGATGGCACGTCTTACCGCCTTCGCTGGGAAGATTGCTCGCCCCGTTTGGCGAAAGCAAACCTGTCTCAACGCAAGCGGTTTGATGTCGCGCCCTCCGGATATGGCATTCATTGGCCAGAACTCGACGAAGATCTGGCCATTACGCCGCTACTTCAACACGCAGAAGCAGAAGATGCGAAGTTTGAAGGGTGAAGAGTGAAGTTTGAAATGTCGCCTTTCATTTTTGCTTTTTCCGCATCTTCTTGATAATGGATGTCAAGATGGCAATAAGTTCGTTACACTCTGTTGTAAGAGCAGAAAGCTGTTCTGGCGGCACAAGTTCCGATGCGTTAAGGAGGCGAAGCCAGTAATGAGTCTCACGTGCTTTTTTACAAGCAATGCTGTACTTGCTGATGAAATCGGCCGGGCTTTGGGAAGCCTGTGCTTCCTCAATATTGGCCCCAACCGACGTTCCCGAACGCAACAACTGAGGTGCTAAGATTCGGGGGACGCCTGGCTGCTCCTCCAAAAACTGGCACAGCTTCACTACCCGCTTCGCAAACTCGAAAGATCGAGCCGGTAAATCACTCTTTATGACTCATCCTCTTCCCCCTTCAAACTTCCTCCTTCAAACTTCATGTCCCCAACTCCTCAAAATTCCTCTTGATCCTCGCCGCCAGTTGCACCGCTTCGGCGTTCAGGTCTTCCAGCTCCACGTGGATCTCGCGCAGGGTTTCCTCGAAATCGAAGTCCTCGTCTTCTTCTTCCGGCGCCACGCCCACGTAGCGGCCGGGGGTGAGCGACCAGTCGTTGGCGGCGATCTCGTCGATACTCACCAGCTTCACCAATCCGGGCACGTCGCGCAGCTCGGCGTCGGGGAAGCGTTCGGTCAACCAGTGCGCCTGCCGCCAGAAGTAGCGCACCTGCTTGAGCTGTTCCACGGCCAACTGGCGCGCCTCATCCGCCGCTTTGCGCGCGCGGGTGAGGTCGCGGTTGTTCCAGGCTTCGCTGTCGCGGGCATTGCCCTCATTCTCGCAGGTCTCGATCAGCCGGGCAGCGAGCTTGTAGAGCAGGTCGGTCTGCTTCACCAGGTCACGGCTGGTTTCCTGAAGTGTGAAGAGTGAAGGTGGAAGTTTGAAGGTGTTATCGTGCGGTGAGAGGTCTGTTTCAACTGTTGCGAGGCTGCCGCGGAAGGCGTCCACATCGTCTTTGAACCGGGCAAAGGCAACATCAAACTCGTCAAACAAATCAATACCTTCCTGCTTCAAACTTCCCCCTTCAAACTTCTGCCTTCCCCCTTCAAACTTCTGCCTTCCGCCTTCAAACTTCTGCCTTCCCCCTTCCAACTTCTGCCTTCCCCCTTCAAACTTCTTGCGCAGCGCATCCAGCGCAACAATAAAGCCCGGCAATGGCTCGACCGCGTCGCCGTTGTCATCCCGGGCGGTGAAGCAGCTTTCGCCCTCCTCGAGCACGCGCCGGCAGTAGCCCGCCACCAGCTCGAGGTATTTCTCGGTCTGTCCGCGATAGAGCCAGACGATGGCCAGCAGGTTCTGCTCCTGCTCGGCTGAAAAGTCGTAAATCTTGCGTGTCACTTTGCGGTAGATGTTGCGGGCGTCCAGCATCAGCACCTTGTTGCGGTCCGCTTCCGGCTTGTTTCGGTTGAGATACCAGAGTTCGCAAGGGACCGTGCGGGTGTAGAAAAAGTTGGATCGGATGGCGATCATGATGTCCGCGTCTTGGCGATTCATTTGATCCCACCAGATTAGCTCTTCCGAGCAATTTCCCGCATGTGCAAAATGGGGTAAGGGCGTCCGCCGGCGTCTGTTTCTGATCGGCCAACAACCTCGAAGCCAACCGATTCATAGAATTTGACCGCAGCGGGATTCTGCTCATTAACATCGACAACCAAACTCCCTTTTAGCTGTCGGGCATGATTTACAAGCATTTTTCCGCCGCCTTTTCCGAGGTGTGCCGGATGAAGAAAAAGAGCTTCCAGATTGTTGTCAGAAAGACCCATAAAACCGATAATTTCTTCACCGGAAAGCAAGACCCACAGTTCAAGAGCCGGCAATGCCTGTTCCTTGACAAGCGGCAAAAGCTCCTGGATTTCTTGCTCAGACAAAAAGGTGTGTGTGGCCCGAACAGAAGCGAGCCAAATTTCAACCAGGCGACTATTGTCCGAAGGCTGAGCGGCACGGATTGTTAGGTTTTTTGAGATCATGTTCCCTTTCATTCATACTTAAAAGACATCATTTGGGCCATCAACAATTTACTATCAACGACACTGTAGCAAATTCGGTAAGAAAGCGCAAAAACTATCATGGTTCACAAATTTGCGGTGGCTGTCTATTTCATCACAACAAGGCTTGGCCCGCCGGGGCATCTCTGTGCCCATTTTTCAGCGCAGCAAGACCATCCGCTTCACTTCGCCGTGCTCGCCAACACGCAGACGATACAGATAGACGCCGCTGGCCACCTGCTCGCTGGCATCGTTGGCGCCGTTCCAGATAACCGAATAGCGGCCTGAGGTCTGAGATGTCCGTACAAGTGTTCTCACTTTTCTGCCCAGGGTATCGTAAATTTCCAGGGTGACTGGCGTTTTGGCGCCTGTCTCCGGAACCTGATAAACAATGGTTGTGCTCGGGTTGAACGGATTGGGATAGTTCTGCTGCAGGTGAAAGTCTGATGGCTGCGCCGGCTGCCCGGCGACGCCCGTGGTGGTGCTGCCCTCGCGAACGTCGAGAATGGTGTCGGCAGGAATGCCGGTCAGCACATCCTGCACGCCGCCGGGCCACGCGATCGTGAGGCTGTCAATCTCACTGCGACCGGCCAGGCCGAAATGTACCGGCAGCATGTTCTGGGAATAGGTACCGGAACCGGCCTCGACATAGCGAACTTGCTTCAGGTCGGCGCTGACAACCGTGACTTTGGCGCCGATACCAAACCGGTTGTTCTGCACGCCCTCGAGCCTGACCTGCAGCCAGTGGTTGTCCTGCGCTGCCGCCGGAGCCTGGTTGTGAAAGACATAGGCGCGGCTGCGTTCATCG